>CANETG010000026.1 GCA_947440875.1 Bacteriovoracaceae bacterium | reverse complement strand
GTGCAAAAAATTAAAAACAATTACTTGGTTGATCTCTATTCTGGTCTTGATTCAAACGCCGGGCTCGCTTCATTCCTTGGAGAAAGAGAGCTTCTTTACGGGAACTGGAGAAAGTATCAAGATGAGCTCGCTCGGTATGAAAAAGTATCCGTCCAAGACGTAAAGAGCGTTTGTCTTGAGATCACTTCGAGTAAGAGTGTGTTTGTCTCTGTCTGGTCTAATCACAAGTAGGATTTATGAAAAAATATCTCGTTCTCATCTCGTTAATAGTCTCTAGCGCCAACGCCAATACCTCTTTCATCGATAGTGTGAAACGTCTCACGTGGGGAGACTTAGATGTTGTGTGGATTGAAGACGAAAAGTTTCCACGGTTCACGGCTTCTCTTTATCTTGAAGACGGTGCTTTGAAAGACGAGACCCCGGGAATTACTCAAGCAACCTTCGATCAGTTTACGGCCGGTACGATTAAAGAGACTCAGCGCCAGTTAGCAGAGTTTTTCGACTTCTACGGTGCGAATCTTAAAAACTCGGTGACTCATGAATACTCTGTGATGAGTGTCCAAGCACTCACTCGTGATGTCACACCCGTCATGGGGAAATTCTGCGAGATTTGGAAAGATGCCCAGTACCCGGAAAACGAACTGCGCTCATACGTCAGTCGCTCTAAAAGTACCCTTAAGAATCTTGTGACCTCTCATGGGTCTCTTGCTGACCGAGTGTTTAGAAAAATTTCTCTCGAAAACACTCCCTACGTGAGTCCTGTTGAAGGATCACTCGCGGGTTACAATCAGTTAGATTCAGCGAAATTAAAAAAACGCCTGGGACAACTCCGGACGGCGAGAAAAGTTCTTTATCTCTCAGGTCCTAAAGAAGTTCTCGAAATGAAAAATGTTATTTCAAACTGCGGCTGGATCAAGGGTGAGAAAATGGAGGAGATGGATTTAAAAAAACCAGGTCTCCAATCGGCCATCTACCTTGTGCCGGTCCCCGGAGCAAACCAAGCGCAGATTCGCATTGGTCGATACGTCACGAAACGTGAGGTGGAAGGTAAAAACGATCAGTTTCAGTTTCTCTCCTCATATTTAGGCGGAAGTTTCACATCCAAACTTGTCCAAGAATTAAGAGTCAAGCGTGGGCTTACGTACTCCGCGGGTGCGTACGTGTCTGTGCAAAAAGAATACGGCCGCGCGGGTATCACAACGTTCTCTAAAAATGAGACGGCTGCAGAGGCCATAGCCATTGTACGTGACGTTTTTCAAGAAGTTTCACAGGGGGGAGTCACGGCTGAAGAATTCAAGCATCAGCAGGGTCACATGATCGGTGGATACGCTTTCGGATTCGAAGAGACCGGTGCCTTCATCGGTCAGCTCATGCTCTATGATCATCAGCAGCGTCCGCTGAAAGAGCTCGCTGAGTTTCCTTCACGAATTGCTAAGCTCAAGGCCAATGACCTTTCTCGCGCTAGTCTTGAAGTCTTCCCTTGGGAAAAACTTACGATCGTTGTGGTAGGGGATAAGAGTCTTGAGAAATCACTCTCAAAAATTCGTCCGGTCAGAATTCTTAATTACCAGGATTTTCTGTAGAGATATCCGTTTCAATGATGGCGCCTGGATAAACGACTAGGCGTCCTGATTTGAGTGTTCCAGTGATTCGAGCTGAGGAGCGAACAGACACGAGACCCTCACATTCGATCTCACCTTCAACGGTTCCGAAGATCTCAAGATCAATTGCTTTAATCCGACCTTTCACGAAAGATCCCCGTTCCAAAACGAGCTTACCCTGCTCATGAACTTCGATGCTTCCATGAATCTCGGAAGTAATGATTGCGTCACCCGAAAGAATAATATCACCCGTGATCTTTGAGCGTGAGCCTAGAACATTGTAATTAAATACTCTGAAATCGTTGTCGCTTCTCATCCCTTGGATCCTACCTTGAATGATTTGGTTTCTTTGACGAAGAGAAGATCGCCTTCGCGGCTGAAAATGTAGATGACAAATTTTACTTGATCCCCAATGAGACGATGAAGGAATTCCGCGTTCGTTGGACGGAGACGAGAAACTGAAAATGGTTCGCCCGCAGAATACTTAATGCCCTCTGAAAAGTTTAGATTCGCTTCTCTGGGATACGCCATCATTCCACTTTCGGAAATCATGAACACCAGAACGTGTCCCATCACTTTATTTTCTGGTTTTGTGCTGACGATGGAAAACTTGAGACTAACTTTACTGCTCTCTTGCTCGAGGACAATTTGATCAACATCAACTCGCATTTCACTAATAAAATTCTGCATGCCGTAGGGTTTTTTGACCGCCAGGAGATTAGGTTCTTCTGCGCCAGAGGGTGTCGCGGGAGTTGCCGACAGCTTGAGCGCAAGATCATTGTTACTTTTTTTCAGTGATTCAACTTCTCCTTTGAGCGCAATCATTTCGGAGTCAGCTTGAGACATAACATCCGGTATGGTCGGAGCAGGTGCCTTTTGCACACGATTGCCTAGACCCCAAAAGAAGAGGGTGACCAGAAGAAAGATAAATGTCACCGGTGCGGTGACGAATAACGTACGAATGAATTTTTTAGAGAAACGGAAATATCGCGGAGGAAGGGGAGCATCGTAGATCACGATGGAAACTTCTCCGCCTGGCTCTTGAATCGCTTCTTTCATCTAAACTTTTTCTTAATCTTTGAAGTATCTATTTTGTGGAGTGAACGCCACTTCTCGCTGTGAAGCTGATTTGTCAAACTGCTCCCCTACGATTTTCCAATCGTAGTTTTGATCTTTCATAAGGTAGAGAGTTTTTTTTCCAGAGTCATTGATGATGGAAGATTTGTAGGACTGACGGAAGTGAACGACCGCATATTTTTCGTTTGCAAGTACCGACACAAAATCGACATCGATGATTGGTTTATCTGGTCTAGCGAAGACTGCTTTTTTGTAGCTTTTGTAACTACTGTATTGACCATGACTGCGGTCCCAAAAACGGTTCTGATCGTAGGAACTGATGTATTTATCGAAATCTTTTTCTTTCCACGCCTTGGCCCAAGTTTGAACGGCGTCGCTCAAATCTTTGCGGTTTCGTTCCCAGGTCTTTTTGTTGAGATAAAGAATATCCTGAACCACGATGATCGGAGTGGCTTTGAGTTCAATGAATTGCGCAACGTCTTTCAAGTCAGCGTTCTGAACTACAACGCAGCCTTTGGAATCAAGACCTTTAGAAACTCGGTTATCGTCGTCGGTTGAGTGGAGCCAAATTCCGCCGCCGCCATTGTTTTCGCGATTATCAACGAAGTTTGGATAGTCCATCGGGAAGGCACCGGCACCGTAAATTTTCCCGTAATCACCATGGCGACGCTTGAGTTCTTCCTTGGATAGAAAATCTTGGAGAGTATAAATTCCCTCAGGGGTTTTATGATCGCCACTGATGGACTTATCTCCCTTAAATTTTCCTGTCGCGATGTTGTAAGTCTTAATGAGCTTGGGCGTAGTTTTGTCGTTCTCGTAAACGTGCAGCTGATGCGTCGACTTCTCAACAAGGATGACGTGATGAGCGAAATTTCCGTCCATCATAAGAATGTTGGAGGGAAGGAAGTTCTCTTGGGCGTGAGTAATCCCGACGAATACCGTCAACATCGTGGCCAGCTTGGCGAGCGTGTTTTTCAAAAGTCCTCCAGTTTGGGAAGCATCAAGATTGTATTATGGGTTCGCTTAGGGAATCAATAGTTCATTCACAATCAGAGGATGCAATCTTTGCCGGACTGAGGAGTCTTCCCAAGTAAGTTATCATTATCAGGAGGGCACGATAATGACTTATTACTTCATCAGCTTTGATCAATCAAAGTTCAGAGATTTTACTGAACGATTTGCCGTTTTGAGTGATGGGAGTTGGGTGCAATCTGAAAGTGATCTTCGAATCGTTTTAGATTCGGCGGATGAATCGACTTGTTTTTTTATCGATTTTCCTAAAGTGTCTGCTGATTTTGATAAGTGGATAAGTGTCATTCGAGATCAGGCACCTACCTCTCGGATTATTCTCGTTACGGGAGATCAAAAAATCCCCGAACTTAAGTCTCACCAAATGTCCTCATTTGGAGGAGACGCTTACATCTCCAAAAATGTGACATCTGAAACTCTGCAGCAGATTTTGTCTGGTTTTAATGTCGAAATCCAAAATATAGAAGGGAATAAGCTCGAAAATACGGGTGCCAGGCAATTCGCGGAAAAATTTGAACTAGACTCACTTCTCCAACTTAAAAACGATAAGCTTAGTACGGAGCTCGATGAAGTATTTAATCAAATCGCTCCATCATCCGACAATAAACTAAAACTCCAAAGTATATCTAACTTCTCCTCAAACGAGGGCGAAGAATCCGGGGCCAGAATGAGTAACAATGATCAAGAACTTTCGCTCGATGATCTCGGGGAACTAGAAATTTCAGAAACTCCTGATCTTCCTCCTGATACCACCTCAAGCAATTTGGGTGGGCTCGATTTGGAAATGGATGAAGGCCTTGATCTGCAGCTTGGTGATGATCTACAAGAATCAAAAGTAGAAGATAAAATTGATAATTTACCCGACCTCAACCAAGGAATAGAACTTGAGCTTACGACAGCTGAAGAGGATGAAAAAACCGGCATAAGCCTAGATGGCACGGGAGTTAATGCTCTCGATTTTGGCCCACTTGACGGTGATCTCTCTTCAGACGCTAAAGAAAAATTGGCCGAAATAGACGCCATCATGGATGAAGATTCTAAAATAAACCTAGGGATTCCCTCGGAGCTAAGTCTCGCGTCCGATGACGGTCTAGATGAAAGTTACTCCACTGGGTCCAGTAATCCGAGCAATGATGAAGAAGCCATGGTGGACAACGATGCACTCGATCTCGCAGGATTTGATGACAGTCTGACTGATCAAAATGACGAAAAAGAAGAGAGTATTGACCTTGCCGCTGAAAGTTTTGAAATCAATGATATTGCCCCTGCCAGTAGCGATAATCACATCGATAGTGACCTTGATCAGCCGCTCGTCAGTGAAGATATTGATCTCGCGAATCTTGATTTTGGGATGGAGTCTAATGTTGAAGAATCGACTCCCATTGCAGCGGCACCGGTGAGAGAAGATAAAACTTCAACTAAAATTAAAAAACCTAAAAAAGAACCCAAAGAAGAAAAAGAAGAAAGTAAGGTCGCTCTGGTAGAACGACCTATGGGACAGGAGCTTCGGGAAATTTCGGGAGCGTATTCTGCAGAACTTGAACGCATGCAAGCGACGATGTCGAATCTTCGCTCCGACCGTGAGGAGCTTCTGAGAAAAATCCAGACCATGGAAGAAGAAAAACTTCTTCATAATCGCCAAACTCTCAGCATGCGAGCAGAGCTCGATGAGAAAAAAATTGAACTCTCAATCGTTCGTAAGAAGTTGAATGAAGATATCTCTGATCTCAAGGATAGACTACGTTTGGAGGAAGAGCGGCGCCTGATCCTTGAAGAGAAAAACCGGATTCTTCGCGAAGAAGTAGATAAAGCGTCACAAAAAAATCGGATCGATGTGAGAAAGGTTCAGATGCACGAGCGAGAACTTGAGCAAAGACTCGAGCTTTTGAAAGCTGACGCTGAGACACAAATTAGAAATCGGGATTTGAAAATACTCGAGCTCAAGCGTAAGATCGACGGTATGGAGTTTGATATGGAATCTATTCAAACTCAAGAAAAACGTACTGTAGAATCGCGCTTTGAACTGGAAGACAAGTTAGAGAAAGCGATTAAAACCCTTCGTGGTGCCATTTCTGTTTTAGAAGATGATACGGATAAGGGGGCTGTGCTTGACGCTCTTAAGAAAAACATTGATATGTAATGGCTAAAAAAAGTAAACAGCTAGAGATTCTTTGCATCGGCCTTGATTCTTTCTCCATTGAAGCGATTAAAAAATCCTTCAGAGAAAACAAAGTCGAATACCATTTTTCCTATATCCAGGATGTGACCGATCTTGTTTCATTCGGAAAACGGGAGGCAGATGCTGTCTTTTTTCAGTCTAACCGTCAGAGCCAAAAGACGATCGATGATATACGTCGTATTCGATATTTCATCACACGTGCAGCGATCACCCTTTTGTCTCCGAGACCGGATATTTACGGGATCGTAGGGTCTTTTCGCGCAGGCCTTTTCGATTATCTCAGTCTTCCCGTTGATTCCAATGAAATCCGTACTGTGATTTATCGCTTAAAGCTACATGGCACGATTCAAAAGGGTCAGTGGAATCCAGAGCGCGCAGTCCTTCATCTTTTCTCTCGTCCAGAGAGTTTCTCTTCGGTGAAAGATATCTCATCGAGCCTCAACCAATACTTAACTCTCTTCTTTGATCGCGAAAAAGAAATCCGTTTTCGGTCTGAAGAAAAACGTTTGAACTCCCTCCGTCAAAAGTTCAATCTCTCCGAGAGTCGATTTAACCGCATTCGAAAATTCCTCGGCGATGAGACTGGACTTGTCTTCGGTCTTAGGTACTGGAAGAACCGATTCTATTTTTTAGTGAAAGACGGCTCAGGTGGACTCATTTATTTAGTCGTGAAAAACACTTCTGCGTATTCCATCAAAGATATTCTTTCTGCGTATCTTTCTAACGTTTTGAAAACCTCAGTCACTATTCTTACTGAATCAAGAAAACGTGAAGACATGCGCATACTCTCTTTCACAGATGAAATCACAGGGCTATTCAATCAAAGAAAGCTCGTCGAGGATCTCGATCTCTACATCACTCGCTATCAGCATGACAGTAATAGCTTCGCTCTTCTATTTGTTGACATCGATTACTTTAAAAACGTGAATGATCAGTTTGGTCACGTGATTGGATCACAAATCCTCATCGACATGGCAAAAATCGTTAAGGGTCAGCTACGAAATACTGACCTCGTTTATCGTTACGGTGGTGATGAATTCATTGTTCTTTTGCCTCGGACTTCCATCACGGAAGCGAAGATGATAGCCCTTCGGATTTCGGAATCAGTGAAAGGGGCCGAGTTCGACATCGAGCGCCCTGAAAAATACCGGCTCTCACTCTCTATCGGAATCGCTGAGTATCCGTCGGATGCTGAGACAGCCAAGTCCATCATCGAGTTTGCTGACAAGATGATGTACATGTCCAAGAAGAGTGGACGTGGAAAAGTCTTTCACGTCTCAGAGGTCGTCGCTTAAGAAGGCTCTCTTGCGAGAGCCTTTCTCAAATTATTTTTTCTTAGATACTTTCTTTTTTGTCGCAACTTTTTTCGTCGTTACTTTCTTCACTGGAACTGGTTTCACATTCTTCGCTGATTTAACGAGCTTATCAATTTTTGCCTGAAGAGTGTTGAGCTCCTTCTTGTGGCCATCAAGGAACTTTTTCGCTTTCATTTCAACTTGAGTTTTTTCTTTCTGAAGTTTTTTCTTCATTTCAGCGATGTCTTTGTCGACGATCTTATGAAAATCTTTCTGCGCGTCTTTCACCATGGCGTTGATACTCGCCTTGATGTCGGTCATGTTCACATCATTGATGAATGTCTGGACATTAGATTTGATTTCGTTAATCTTGCCCATCACTTTTGCTTTAGTATCTTCAGTTGTGTTCTCGTCGTTCATCATTTCTCCTTAGGAAAGGTGGTAATTCAGGTTCTTACTGATTGGTATTCTATATCCAAAGCCAAAGCTTTTCGCCTTAATTTTTAAGATCGGACAGAACTGAGCTCTTTTATACTCTGATTTTAGGTAGAGGTTAAGAGTTTTCATGATCTCCTCCTCATCGAAACCTAATCCTAACAATTCATGTTTTCCGTAACGGTAGGAAAGAATCCCCTCAAGCATCGGATCTAGCCTCGAGTAGGGGGGGAGTGAGTCTTGATCAAGCTGGTTTTGGCGGAGTTCTGCCGAAGGTCCCCGCTTAATAATCCCCAGAGGAATGGGTTCATGGAATTTGGTGTTGATATAGCGGGCAAGGAGATAAACCTCAGTTTTGTAAAGATCACCTAAGAGTGAAAGGGCACCGACGGAATCCCCATATTGGGTTGAGTAACCAACTGCCAGCTCGGACTTATTGGATGTATTGATGACCATCGCACCTGTTTGATTCGAGCGAGTGTAAAGAAGGGTCCCGCGCAGTCGACTTTGAACGTTTTCATCCACAAGGCCATCGAATTTGTCCGGAAAAGTTTGGGTAAACGTATTTTTTACGGTCGAATGAAGGAACTTGATCGGTAAATGACGAAGAGGAATCTTAAGGCGAGCACACATTTCTTCACAGAGCTGTGTCGAAAGAATCGCGGAATGGATACTCGGCATGTAGACCGCTTCTACATCCTGTCCAGGGCGAAGGGAAAGCTTTACGATAGCAAGAACCAAAGCGGAATCGAGACCACCAGAAAGGGCCACGAGAAACTTTTTAAATCCTGATTTGACCGCATATTCTTGGAGACCAAACTGAAGTGCCTTCAGAATGTCCGCGCATTCTTCTTCGGTCCATGTTTCGAGCTCAGCTGGTCTTTTTGTTTGGTCGAGCCTCGGTGAAAACAATCCTTCCCACGTGTTTTCCTCTAAGAAAATGGGCTCGTGCTCATAGCGACCAGCAAGTTTTTCAATCTGCACGGACTGAATTTCTTTTTCAAATGACTTCATCGCAAGGGCTACGTTGTCTCCGGACACGATGAAGCTCGATCCATCAAAAAGAATCTCATCCTCACCGCCTACGCGATTGAGGTAGAGAAAGGGACATTTAAATTTCAGACTGATCGACTTCGCCCGTTCGAAACGCTTCTTCTTTTTTCGGTCATCGAACGGCGACGCCGAAAGATTGATGAGCATTTTGACGGAGAGATTTTTTTCATTCATCTCGCCGAACATGAGCTCGCAGGGATCCATTTGATGAAATGAACTTGCCCACATATCTTCGCAGATATGAACAGCGAGGAGACTTCCCTGGAAATCATAGAAACAATTTCCGGAACCTGGAGTGAAGTATTTTTGCTCATCAAAGATGTCGTAATTGGGAAGTAAGCGCTTGGTATAAATTTTTCTAAGGCCCAGCCCTGGTACCGCTTCGAAGACAACGTTCTCAATTTTTTGAGGGAGTAAATTCTCTTCAAGTTCATAGTGCAGTCCTGGAACTAGCGCGCGCCACTTATTCGTCGTGGGAAGAGATTTAAGCCACTGATCAATTTTTTTAAAATGATCTTGGTAAGAATCGATAAAAGCGCGCTGAAGGCAAAGATCCTGGAGGGGATAACCAGTTAAAAAGAGTTCAGGGAATAAATGAAGTCCATCACCTTTTAGATTCTCGAGCAGATAATTCGAGATTCCATCGAAGTCCGAAAGCGTATGGTGAGTCTGGTGAAGGATCAGCGTTGACATAAGTGCCTCTTTACTTGACACGTAGCGATTAAAAAGGTTATTTGGTCTGCTCATTATAGCAAAAGTTCCACACCAAAGAGAGTGAATCATGGTCTTGAAACGTGTTCTTGTGATTGGCGCTGGTCTGGCCGGTTCGGAAGCCGCGATGTTTCTTGCTCGGAATAATATCCAAGTCGTCCTGATTGAGGGAAAAACCATTCAGCTTAACCCTGCTCAAAAAATCCCGACTTTTGCCGAACTCGTCTGCACCAATTCCTTAAAATCGATGGAACCGACATCTGGTCATGGTATTTTAAAAAATGAAATGAAGGCGATGGGGTCGCTGGTTCTTGAGTGCGGTGCAGTTCACGCCGTTCCTGCTGGGGACGCTCTTGCGGTTGATCGCGAAAAATTTTCTGAAGAAATCACGAACCGTTTGTCCCAGCATCCCAACATTCGTGTGGTCTCGCTCGAGGCCGATGATCCGCTTGCACTCATGAAGCATTTTGAGTGTCAGTACGTTATCGTCGCCACTGGGCCCCTCACCACTTCAAAACTCGAGTCGTGGATTAAAGAAATGTCTGGCGATGATTTTTACTTCTACGATGCGATCGCTCCAGTCGTGGACGCCGATTCGCTGGATCTGAGCAAAATGTATTTCAAAGATCGTCATAAAGAAATGGAAGAGGGTGGAGATTATCTTAACTCTCAGATGAACAAAGAGCAGTACTACGAATTTGTCGACGCACTCGCGACGGCGGAAAAAGTTCCGCAAAAAGATTTTGAAGATTGGAAATTTTTCGAGTCATGTCTTCCGATCGATCTCATGGCAGAACGTGGAAAAGATACTGCACGGTTTTCGTGCATGAAGCCCGTGGGTCTTGAGCCCGACATCAAGGGAAAGTGGCCCTACGCAGTGGTGCAACTTCGGAAAGAAAATCTTCTTGGTTCAGCTTACAATCTCGTTGGGTTTCAAACTCGCCTGACTTACAAAGAGCAAGTTCGTGTATTCCGAATGATTCCAGGTTTAGAAAACGCCAGTTTCATTCACTTGGGCTCTTGTCATCGAAACTCGTTTCTCAACGCTCGAAAACTTCTTCGATCTGATCTGTCTTCAAAAAAACATCCCGAACTTTATTTTGCCGGTCAAATTACGGGAGTCGAAGGCTACACCGAATCGGCGAGCATTGGTCTTTACGTCGCCTACCAAGTTCTTCGTCGGATGAAAGGTCTGAATCCCGTTTCGTTCCCAGTGGAAACAGCCATCGGGGCGCTGGTGAATTACATCATGACTATCGAAAAGCCTTGTCCTTCCAACATCAATTTCGGACTTCTTCCAAGTGTTGAGCTCACAAAAGAACAGCGGAAAGGAGACCGGAAGCGCACGAAAAAAGAAATTGTTTCGAAACGAGCCTTTGATGTTTTCCAAAACTTCTATTCCGAGACCATCGTTTCCACGCTAAACTAAAGTATGGGTGGAACTTTTCTTATCCTCATCGCATGCTTTCTTTGGGCACTTGATACGCTCATTCGCTATCCACTCGTTGAAAGTGGACTCTCACCGATTACTATCGTCTTCTACGAACATTTAATCCTTTCTTTGGTCTTCGCTTGGGGTGCTATTTCCTCCCTCAAGCGCATCGGAGAATTGACGGTTTCGCATATTTTTTCTTTCTTCGTTGTGGGTTGCGTAGGATCGGCACTGGCGACGGTCGCTTTCACAGAGTCATTCCATTTCTTGAATCCATCGCTGGTCATTCTTCTCCAGAAACTTCAGCCAGTCATCGCTATCTTCCTAGCTGCCATAGTTTTAAAGGAACCGATAGAAAAAAAATTTATTATTTGGGCAGCGTTTTGTATGATCGGCGGCCTTCTCGTTTCATCACCCGATATTGAGCGTTTTTATTATTTGATGGTGAGCGACTTCAGCCTCGTCGTCTCAGATTCAGCAGTGAAAGGTTACGTTCTCGTCCTTGTTTCAATTGTTGGCTGGGGAAGTGCGACAGTATTTGGAAAAAAACTCACGATGGCGGGATTTGAAACACGAGCGATTCTTTCGGGAAGATTTCTTGCAGGTTTCCTCGCTCTTCTTCCGTTCGTTTCTTGGAACCGAAGCCTTATCCTTCCTCACGGGGAAGATTATCTCCGCATCTTCATCATGGTCTTTATCTCCGGTGGGATGGCGATGTGGTTTTACTACCAAGGTCTTAAACGCATCTCGGCTAAGACCGCCGCCATCGCGGAAATGTTCTTCCCGTTTTTCGCCATCATCGTCAACTGGATATTCTTAGGGAAACAGCTCACAGATCTCCAGCTCGCGGGCGGAGTGATCCTTATCCTGGGTTCACTCGTCATCCAAATTAAAAAGTACTGATATGAATACTGCCATCTGCATCGACTCACTTCTTTCTCGCGACGATTCAACCTTCCTCCTTGAGCTTGTTTTGATGATCTATCCCAACTCAGAAATTTACACGATTGCTCACAAGCAAGGCGGAATACTAGGGCAGATCGAAACGCGCTCAATCGTTTCGAGCTACCTCACCCATAAAGCTTCTCAAAAAGATGTCCTTAAAAAGAGTTTTTGGATTCTCCCTTCAGCGGTGAAAGGGATTCCCCTTCATTCATCGATCACTAAAGTGATCGTTCTTTCTCGCGGCTATGTGCACGGAATGAATCTCCCCACTCACGTAGAAAAAGAACTGTACATCATGGAATGGGACTCACTCGATCAAGAAAAAACTGGCTGGCAAAAAATCTTCGCTCCTTTTGTGAATGACTGGCGGGAAAAAGCTCTGAGGCAGTTCCCGCGAATCGCGGTGAGTTCTGAGGCCCTTAAAAAGAGACTCGATTTACCGAATGCCGAAGTCATCGCTCCTACGTACCGGACTGAAGAATACCCATTCGTTCGCGACGAGGATCACAACTTTTCTTTTGAGCATCATTTAATTTACACCCATGACCTGACTGAAAACGACTTCCGTACGATCGTGAAGATTCTCCTTTCACATAACGAAACGATACGAGTGATGGGGCCCTTTGATCACCTCCTGAAAGTTAAGGAAGATTTTCCGCAAATTGATTTTGCCGGCGATCATTGTGAAGCGACTTCGGCGATGTACTCTCACCAAGCGCGAGTGATCTGGGATTTCTCTAAGAGCTTTTTTCCCTCACGAGCATTCGGCGCTCTGGCGACCGGGAGACCGGTTATCGTCTCTGATACTGTTGTGAACCGTGAGTTTTTGAAAGAAGGTGTCTTCTTCCTGCAAGGATTCGCTAGCGCAGAGATTGAAGCCGTCTATCAGAATGTGAATTCCACATACCTGTCTTTTGACCGTAAGATACTGCGCCGTCTAGGGCTCAAATGGAACGAGCGCCTTTTTAAATCGAGAATGGTTAAATTCCTTGGGAGGAATCGTGATCTACACCAACCTGAATGAAACTGAGATCGAAAAAATTGTCTCAATCCTCAACTCCTGCAAGGTCCAGTATCAAGTTTCTGAGAATGAACTTGCCCTCAAGGCGATGAGTGAAGGTGATACCTATAAGCAGGCGCAGAAGATTGGCCGCCGTGGGCTTCCCATCATGCAGATTGAAATCTCTCCGGATGAGTTTAAGAAGATTCCTGAGAATCTAAAAGGAAGACTCCACGGTCTTGGAGTCTTTGAAGATATTGAGAGTCCATTCTCCGATGAAGAGATGCAAGAAATCATTAAGCCCCGAGTAGAAGTACCTAATAAGAACGTCGAAGATCACACTGAGCAAGCTAAGCAGTTTGTGATTATTTTGGGAGTAATCGGAGTGGGGATTCTTTGGTTGGTCGCCAAGGAAATGGGTTGGATTTAATCCGTTACAATATTTTTTAGAATCTCTTCAACTTTCTTCACCGCTTTCTCGATGATCTGTTCGGTGGTCTGCCCGGGCTCTTTATTAAAGAGTGTCGCCGCTGAATGAGAGTGACCTCCACCGCCCAAAGATAGAGCAATTGTTCCCACGTCAAATTCACCTGAGGATCTGAGACTCATTTTGACGACGGGACCGTCATCACGGAACATGATTGCGACTTTGATGTTATTCAAAACAAGAAGGTTATTAATGAAGGCGTGAGTGTCTTCGACGTCCCCGGCGAAGTTATCAATATCTTGTTTCCGAAGGAGTATCCACGCAATGCTTTCGTCCGAGTTGGTCGATGTCGTTTCAAGAATTTTTCCGAGCAGATGCATGTGATGAACGCGTTTGGTTCCGTAAATTCCGTTGTACGCTTCGGGAGGATTAATTCCCGTGGCCATGAGTTTTGCGACCAAGCGGTGAGTGCTCGCGGAAACCGTAGGGTACCGGAACGAACTCGTATCAATGATAATTGCTGTATAAATGGGAAGGGCGATTTTTTTGGAGAACTCGACTCCCAGCGCCTCAATCATCTCTCCGATCATTTGTCCGGTAGCCGCCGAGGTAACATCAATGCAATGATTGGAGAGATCACGCCCCCGACAAGGGTGGTGATCGATGTAAAGAACTTTGAACTTTCCGCCATCGATGTAGCCAGCGAGATGTTTCCCTGTACGTGCGTGAGTGTTAGTATCAACAACGATCACGAGGTCCGGAGAAAAAGTTTCGTGTTTTTTTTGAAATTCTTTATGCCCGAGAACGGCGTGATCTGGATCGAGATACTGATAGCGCTCGAGGAGTGGTTCTTCATTCACGCACCAAGACTCTTTGCCGAGTTCACGTAAGGCAAGGCAGAGTGAAATTTCTGAGCCGATCCCGTCAGCGTCAGGGTATTCGTGAGTCGTAATAAGAATCCGCTGTGCTGCTTGAATTCTTGATTTGAAAGTATCTAAAATAGTCATAGTCTTTATGTGACCTTTTCGGCGCTTAAGAGGCGAAGCTACAGCTTTATAATAATTTATTGTGAGTAGAAATGGATAACATCCTTATAGTTGACAGTGTTACTAAAGAATATCCCGGCCGTGTGGCGGTGGACTCGGTTAGTTTTAGTGTTAAAAAAGGTTCTATTCACGGATTTTTAGGCCCTAACGGTGCTGGCAAAAGTACAACCATGCGGATGATTGCTGGTCTCCTGCCTCCAACATCCGGCACGATCACTCTCTTTGGTGAAATTGTTTTTCCCGAAAAACGTCATCTGAAGAATCAGATTGGACTCTTGCCTGAAAACGCTCCCCTTTATCCGGACATGACAGTCGAAGACTACCTGACATTCGTCGGTAAGCTCCACCACATGAAAAATATCCCTTCGCGGATGGACGAAGTCATTTCTGGTCTCAATTTACAAGACGTTCGAAAAAGGATCATCGGAAATTTGAGTAAGGGCTACAAACAAAGAGTGGGGCTCGCTCAGGCCATTTTTTACAACGCCCCATTTTTAATTTTGGACGAGCCAACCAATGGTCTTGATCCACAGTCAGTGGTCGAGCTTCGTGAGTTCATTAAAGGTCTCGCGAAAGAAAAAACAATTCTTTTTTCGTCACATATCCTTTCGGAAGTAGAGCAGATTTGTGATCACATCACAATCATCCACCAGGGGAAAATTCGTGCCTCGGGAAACCTCGGAGAGATTCACCGAAAATTTCGCCAGGGGCTTGTCTTAAAACTTGGTCTTTCTCCCGGAGAGAAACTCCCAGATCTTTCGCGCTTCGGTCATTACGAAGTGGGGACGACTCAGCATTTTACTTCCGAAGATCAATATCATCTCTCGTTTGAAAGTGAGCATGATTTCCGGCCCGAGCTCGTGAAGTACCTCGTGGGCCAAGGCATTCTCGTGCACACGGTGATGGTCGAGTCACCGGAACTAGAAGATATCTTCCTTCACATGACGGAGACCCGCGCATGATCTGGACACTTTTTAAAAAAGAAGCTCAGTCTTATTTTTCTTCGCCACTGGCGTACGTTCTAATTGGGCTTTTTTCTCTGATCTCAGGGATCATGTTTTTTAATCTCCTCGTGACGTATTCTGATGGAATCCAGGCGATTCCGCAGAATATGACGGAGACCGTTTCATTCGTGGATGAAGTCGTTCTGAGACTCTTCGCTAACATCAACTTTCTTTTTCTCGTTTTTATTCCGCTCATTACGATGAGGCTTTTTTCTGAAGAAAAGCGCCAAGACACTTTGGAGATATTTTGGTTATCTCCGGTTCGTGATTGGCAGATCATTCTCGCCAAAGGGCTCGCCGCACTTTCACTGATTCTAGCGATGCTTCTCATGACAGGATTGTTTCCTCTCATCATTTGGGGCATCGGCATTCAAGATTTCTCTGTTCTTTTTTCGGCGTACCTTTCCGTCATCCTCAACGCCTGCGCCTACATTAGCCTGGGTCTCTTTTGTTCATCGATTTCCGGCAATCAAATCATCGCCGCCCTCTTGTCCATTCTCGGAATTATGTTCTTGTGGATGATCACGTGGGGGGGAAACCTCAACTCCAATTTCATCGTCGCCGAAATCTTCCACTACCTCGGCATTTCCTCTCACTTTGAAAGGATCCTTCGCGGCGTGATTGGCACTCAAGATCTTATTTATTATTTATCCTTCATCTCAATCTTCGGCATTCTCACAGTGAAGTCCCTCGACCGGAGGAATTGGTAATGAAAACTTGGCTCTTTCCGCTATGGATTATCATCGATGTCCTCGTGGGTATCGCTTCCCTTGCCCTCTGGATCGCCGCTCCTGAGTTCGGAGTCCTCAATGTCTGCCTGAGTGTCTTTTCAATAGCCCTCGCGGGGATTCTTGTGATTGCGAAACTCGATGAGATTAAGATCTTTGTGAAATCGAAGTACTTTCATAAAGTCGTCCATCACGGGATTAATCTCACTCTTGTTTTCTCCATCCTTGGTCTCCTGAACTACCTAGGGAATCGAAACTTTCGTGAGTTCGATCTGACTCGTGAAAAGAAAAATAGCCTCACGGAACAAACGAATAAAGTTCTCGAGATGGTCAAAGGGCCTTTAAAATTCACCTTGTTCTCAAAACGCGAAGAATGGGCAGGAATTCTTAATGTCCTTAAAATGTATCAGGCAAAGTCCTTTCATATCTCAGTGGACGCCATTGATACTGATCTTCGCCCTGATCTCGTTAAATCCAAAGGCATCACTTCAAATGGCACCGTTCTGATAGACTACGAAAATAAAGAATCTTCATTCGTAATCAGCGACGAACTTTCTGTCACCAATGCACTTCTCAAGACCTTGAGAGATGAAAAAACTATTCTTTACTTCGCCACTGGACATCAAGAACTTACCTGTGATGATCCTTCGGCCGAGGGGATTTCTATTCTTTGTGAAAAGCTTCGCGCACAAAACTATGAAATTAAAAACCTCAATCTCGCCGAAGTAAAAGATGTTCCCAAGGATGCAACGGCAGTTTTTGTTTTGGGACCCATCGCCGGATACTTCCCCGAGGAGGCAAAACGCCTGGAAACTTACCTCGATAGAGGGGGAAGTCTTTTCCTGGCCCTCGCTCCAGCTTTTAAATCAGAACTCTACGATAATCTCACTAAACTTGCTCGCCCTTACGGTCTCGAACTAGGAAAAGATGTTGTCGTTGACCGCGT
>CANETG010000025.1 GCA_947440875.1 Bacteriovoracaceae bacterium | reverse complement strand
TCAAGTTTATGCATTTGAACAATATCCTTCTGTCTCGTACAGTGTAATTAATCAGGGAGTAGCGGCTCAGGATTTTTTGAGCCTTCCGCATCGTCAGCACGACAAGAGTCCGGGCGGAAGTTAAACAGCGAGACTGAAAACAGCAATCTTGAAGGAGATTTTATGTTTTCTAAGTTAATGCTCTTAAGTTTCTGTATCCTTTCCCTCAATCTTGTTTCCTGCACTAGCTTACCAAGCCCCTCTCTCCCCGAACCACGCGACATTAATCATCCTGGAAGATTTTAAGTCGTGCTGAATCCGAAGATAGGATCAATGGTCTCAAAGTAACCGATCTCATCGCTTCGGCTCACAACCACGGCCAACATTAAGATTTTTTGACATGTTCTTGATGAATCTTGGATACTTAGGAACCTTTTCTTTAACGTTTCCTTTTGCTATCCTGCTGTGAAACTTATCAAGGATTTTCTTTGAATACTGAAACACTGGCTTCTCCACAAGTGGGAATAGCCCCGATATTTCTTAAGGCACCTTCTGCCGCTCAGCCCATCGAGGGAGATCTCAAGTCCATCTCGTTTTACCAACAAGAGCTCAGGAAAGTCCTTCCGGCAGAAGTGTTCCAGCGCACGCCATGGCGTCTCCTTTATCTCGTGGGCTTTCTCTCCGTTAATATTTCACTCATCGCTTTTGTCCTTATGGTGAACCCTGCCTGGTACTTTAAACTTCTGATTGCGTTTGCTATTGGTCAGCTCAATTCTAGCATCGGTTTTTTTGCTCATGAGACGCTCCACGGATCGATTGTGAAAAGTCAGACGCTTCAAAGCATCATCGGAACTTTAGGGCTGGCCCCTTTTCTTGTGTCTCAAACTTACTGGCGCTTCTGGCACAATAATCTTCATCACGGCAACACCCAGCTCATCTACAAAGACCCAGATGCTTTTCCTACTCTGTCGGTCTACAAGCGCAGTAAATTTATGCGTTTTGTTTTCAATCTCTCCCCTGGGTCGAAAGGTCCTTTGAGTTATTTCTACTTTTTCTATTGGTTTTCTTTTCAGTCGATCATTAATCAATCCTACATGCGTTTTAAAAATAAAATGTGGGACAGCATGGATCACAAGAAAGTGACGATCGAATTCGTCTCCATCTGCATCGTTGCCGGCGCTTATCTTTGGCTAATTGGATTTGAAAACTGGCTCTGGCTTGCGGTCATCCCAGCACTTATCCAGAATTACGTGATCTTGAGTTACATCTCAACGAACCACAATATTTCTCCGCTCACAAAAGTGAATGATCCTCTGGTCAATTCACTCACCGTGACAGCTCATCCAGTGATTGAATTTTTCCACCTGAACTTTGGGTACCACGTTGAGCACCATCTTTTTCCTAGAGTCTCGTGTGGCCACTCCAAGACGATTCACAAGCACCTGAAGGTGATGTACCCGGAAAAGTATAAGACGATGCCGAAGTGGAAAGCTCTGAAGTATCTCTATCAGACGCCGAGAATTTATAAGTCCTCGCATGAACTCATTCATCCGAAAACGCTGAAGACTTATCCCACCATCTAATGGACGCCTTTAAAGATTCTTTTCAAAAAAATCTTCCGACTCTTATCCCTCAAGTAGATAAGGGTTTTGAACCGCTACTGTCTCTTCCGTTTTTACAATCTCTCCAAAGTCTTTTGGCTGTCTGGGGAAAAAGTATCCAGGTTCATCTGCCGGATTTGAGAGATGAAGCAAGCTCGCTTGAAACAGATGCAGATCACGCTCCAGGATTCTATGCTCAGGGAATGGGATTACTTTTTAATGATGCGCATGAGCTTTCACCCTTACTGGTTGAGTGGCTGGAGCAGATCAGGAGAGTCATCGGAATTTCTGCCCTCTCTTATCGCCGAAATCTCATCTACGCGACACCCGATGGGAAGGGGACAGCTCCCCACTTTGATCAGAACATCAATTTCGTCCTGCAAGTCAAGGGGACCAAGCTTTGGAAAGTGGCCCCGAACACTCATCTTGAAAATCCTCTGACAAGACATACGATGGGTCAGCCGGTCGATCCGGAAATGATGACTTATCTCGAAACTCCGATGCCCACCGAGATGCCTTCGGATGCTCAGGATTTTGTCTTAAAACCCGGCTCTTTTCTTTATGTCCCTCGAGGCTACTGGCACTCGACGGAAGCAGAGGGAGACGCATTAGCACTCAATTTCACTTTCACTGCACCCACTTGGGTTGATCTCCTCACTGCAGCTCTCAGAGGAAAACTGATCACATCACCCGAGTGGAGAGAAACAGCGGATTTGTCGGAACAAAAATTTGATCAATTACTAGGGGAACTAAAATTAGACGTTCATTCGTGGCGTGCCCGTGACATCTTAGAGGCCACTGAGTCCTGAAATTAATTCGTAGGACCTGATTCTTTTTTTCTGATCATGAATCATCGTTAAAATCATCACCTCATCAACGAGTTCAGAGTTCAAATAGGGATTTAGGTATTTTTTTATTGTTTCAGGTGAGCCGACAAACTTTCGAGGAGAATGACTTCTGGCGTCCTGCCAATCTTTTTCCGTCATCGGATACGCCCGGGCCTCTTCCACTGAGGGGAGTGGATGACTTTTTCCTGACTGACCGGTTAAGACTGATGAGAGATCAGTCGAGAGGGCAAGCTCTTGCGCCTCGGCATCGGTTTCCGCGCAAATAATATGACAGGCAATCATGGCCTTTGGTTTTTGATACCATTTCGAAGGGCGAAACGTTTCATGGTAAAGGCGAAGGATGGCAAGGGGAGGAAGGCTCGAGAAATGCTGAGCGAAGGAAAAAGGAAGCCCTCGATCAGAAGCAAATTGGGCGCCGAAGTCGCTGCTTCCCAAAACCCATACGTCTGGCATTGCAGTTTGAGAGGGGATAGCAGAAATAGAATCATGGTCCTGATCATTCAACCAATTTATCAGTCTATCGAACTCTTCAGGAAACGCATGAACGGCAAGTTCTCTCGGACCGCGCAGAAGGGTTGCTGTTTCAGATTTCGCTCCAGGTGCTCGGCCTAATCCAAGATCAATCCTTCCTGGGAAAAGAGTTTCTAGTGTTCGGAAAATCTCAGCGACATGAAGGGTGGAGTGGTTAGGAAGCATCATTCCACCGGACCCCACTTTTATTTTCGTCGTTAAACCTGCCACATGGGCCATGAGAATCTCGGGTGCTGAGCTCCCGAGTCCACCCATATTATGATGTTCAGCAATCCAGTAACGGTGATAGCCCATCGACTCGGCAGCGATCGCCAGATTCACGGTCTGTCCCAGGCTCTCGCCTGCTGTGTGCCCGGAGAGGATGGGGGCGAAGTCAAGAACGGAGAGAAGTGGCCTTTTCATCTCCTTAGAATAACAAAATTGGTTGTCGATCAGAAGGACTATTTGGGGGGATAGTTTTCTCTTTTGGTTCCTCTGTGTTAAGGTCCGCCCATGATCAACAACGACGTCATCCGTAGCATCCGGTACATCTTAGATGTGAGCGAATTCAAGCTCGTTGAGATTGCTATGTTGGGCGGTGGAAATACCACTCAGCCCAAAATGAATGCGTACATGAAGGCGGAGGAAGAGCCGGGTTTTGAGGCCTGTCCGCAGAACCTAATGGCGCGATTCCTAAACGGTCTTATTCTCTACAAGCGGGGAAAAGACGAATCAAGACCGCCCCTCAGTCCTGATCTTCCCACCAACAATGTTGTCTTAAAAAAACTTAGAGTCGCTTTTGAACTGAAAGACGAAGATATCCTCAACATGCTTGAAAGCGTCGGCTTCAGAATCACGAAATCCGAACTCAGTGCCTTGTTTAGAAAAGAAGGGCATGTGAATT
This sequence comes from Bacteriovoracaceae bacterium, assembly GCA_947440875.1. Classification (GTDB taxonomy): domain Bacteria; phylum Bdellovibrionota; class Bacteriovoracia; order Bacteriovoracales; family Bacteriovoracaceae; genus Peredibacter. The sequence goes on along the minus strand of CANETG010000025.1, from coordinate 13,317 downwards.
ATCGCGCTTGCGGTGATCAGCTTCTGCGGAACTTTCTTAAGGCACTCACTAACAGAGAAAAAGAAAAACAATCATGAAAAGAGAAAACGATAAAAGTGCACCCGGAAAAGCGCTGTATAATTGGTATCCAGGCCATATGGCCAAAGCCCTTCGTGAAGTGAAGAAGCGCCTCACTTTGGTTGACATTGTCCTCGAAATTCGTGATGCCCGCGTTCCCTTGGCCTCAGGAAATAAAACCCTCGACGCGGAAGTCGGAAATAAGTGTAAGCTCATCGTTCTGAATAAAACAAATCTCGCCGATGAGTCACTGCTCATTCAGTGGAATGAATGGTTCGAGGCGCAAGGGACACCATTTGTTTTCGTGAACTGTTTTGATAAACCGGCGCTTAAAAAGATCGTTTCCATTGGCCGGAAGATCGTTGAAAAAAATCGTAAGGACTGTAATCCGGATTATGTTTCCACGAAAACAAAACTCAAAATGATGATCGTGGGACTTCCCAATACAGGAAAGTCGACCATCATCAATCAGCTCGCCAATCGAGGGGCGACCAAAGTCGCCGATAAACCGGGGCTCACTCAAATTCAGCAGTGGATCACCATCGAAAACGACGTGGAGCTTCTCGATACTCCGGGGATCATGCCCCCGATGATTGAGAAAGATGAGCACGCGCTTTGGCTTTCTGCCATCCATGCCATACCTGACGATATTGCTGGAGAAGAGACGACGGCCTTATTTGTGGTAGATCACTTACTGAAACGAAATTCAAAAGAATTCCTTGAGCGCTATAAGATTGAGAGTTCTGATATCTCCGTGGAAGATGCACTTCTTCAAGTCGCGACCTTAAGAGGGTGCCTGAAACAAAAAGGTCAACCCGATCTGATGCGGGTTTATAAACTGATCCTTGCCGAATTCAGAGTTGGGGACCTGGGGAAAACTTGCTTCGGTGTGCCTCCGAAGAAATAGTTGTGATACAATGGGATTGACGAATAACCTATAGTAAGGAGTTTTGCATGGCACGTGGAGAAGGTGGACAGGATAAAGGTAAGGTCAAAGGTAAGCCGAAGCTAACGACCAAAGAAAAACAAGATAAGAAAAAAGAAAAAGCTAAGACTAAAAAATCTTACGATTAGTCTTAAAAGGCCGGTGACCCCGGCCTTTTTTTTTACTTCTCTTATTGATTTCCAGCGCCACCACGAGAGCCCGCGCCTTCTTGGCGTTCACTTCCTGTTCCCGTTTCCGTGCTATCAGAATTTCTGCTGCAGGAAACGGAAACAGAAAGAAGTGCTACCAGTAGAATAAAAATTTTCACCTTAACCTCCTATGTACAGGGCGAATAAGTTTCATTATTCCAATACCTCGAGTGTTGTCACACTTAAGTTACACTTGTTTTTTTGCTATTTCCCAGCGGATTTACTCAGATACTTCATGACGGCGGCCATTGTTTTTTTACCATCAGGAACGAATCCCTATGATTTTAAAATCTGCGAAGACACTCATATTGAAATGTGTCATCGCCTTCCATTTACTTTTCCCTTTCAGAGAGTTTAATCTTTGACCTATGAAAAATTTCGGATTTCTCATCGCTTTCTTTCTTCTTTCATGTTCTCCAATTCGCCCCCACAGCGGAGTTTCTTCAGTTCCTTTTTCGATCGAAGAAGCGGTGGATTCCCAGTCCCGCACGGAGGAAAATACTCATCGCGATGAGTACCAACATCCAGTTGAGACACTCAACTTTTTTGGTCTTCTGCCTCACATGTCAGTCGTAGAAATCTCCCCTGGAGCGGGATACTTGACGGAGATTTTGGCACCCTTTCTTGTACGGGAAGGTCAATACTCAATGGCAGTTTCGCGAGTGCAGCAAAATCCACCTCCTTTTGTCATTGAAAACGAAAGAAAGCTCCAAGACATTCTTTTAAGAAATGAAGAAGTCAAGGCCAAAACAAAGTTCATCCCTTTTGAGCCTTTAGATAATCGGAATAGAACGAAAAGAGACTTTGCCGATCTCGTCTTGGCACTCAATTCCTTCCACAATTGGGTCGCCAAAGGTGAGGTCGCCTCCTCACTGAAGTTCTGCCGCGATATCTTAAAACCTGGGGCAACTCTGGGGATTGTCCAGCACCGGATTAAAGAAGGGCAAAAGCGAGTCCCCAAGAGCGGGTACATGTATGAAAAAGAAGTGATCGGTTTGGTCACGAAGGCCGGCTTTAAGTTTGTGGGAAAATCGGAAATCAATGCGAACCCAAAAGATACTTCAGATTATCCGGAGGGTGTTTGGACTCTTCCTCCCACCTTAAGACTCGGGGAAGTTGACCGACGAAAGTACGAGAGTATTGGGGAAAGTGACAGAATGACGTTGATCTTTAAGAAAAAGTGATCAATCGTTTTGCTCTCTTATCGGATGAAGAAAAGTTCACATTTTTTTCATCCGAGATTCAAATTCTCATATTAAAATAGTGTAAGAATGAAAAAACCAGAAATGCCCTTCAATGAATCCGATCGACTTCAGGAACTTCGAGACTACGGGATTCTTGACACTGAATCCGATGAGACTTTTAACCAGATAACTGCTCTGGCCGCCGAAATCTTCGGAGTGGAATTTTCCGTGGTGAGTTTCGTTGATGAATACCGCCAATGGTTTAAATCCCGGCAAGGCCTGTCGATTTCAGAAACACCCAGAGATATTTCTTTTTGTGGCCACGCTATTCTATCAGATGAAGTTCTCGTCGTTCCCGATGCTCTTCAGGATAATCGTTTTTTTGATAATCCGTTGGTCGCAAATGATCCAGGGATTCGTTTTTATGCAGGGGCACCTTTAATTACTCCCACCGGATTTAGGTTGGGAACTCTTTGTGTATTTAGTCCGGAATCAAAAACGATTACGGAGTCACAAAAAAAGATTCTTCACTCACTTTCTCGTCACGTTGTTGACATGCTCGAGCTGCGTAAAAAAACCGCACAGCTCAGTTCGTACGAAAAGATTTTTCAACAATCAGTGGACCCTGTGATGACGCTCTCCCCTGACGGTAGGCTCATCTCTGCCAATCCCGCCACACTTAGGCTCTTCGCTGTGGATTCGATTGAGCGGTTTCTTATGCTTGGGCCTGAGGATATTTTACCCGAATTTCAGCCTGGCGGTGAAGCCTCGGTCATCAAATTAAAACTCATGATCACTGAGGCCCTCGAGAAGGGTTCTGCGTACTTCGAATGGACCTTTAAAAAATACCTCGGCAAAAATATGCTTTGCACCGTTCTCCTTTCCCGAATTGACCATGGAAGTTCTACTTATTTTCAGGCCACTGTACGGGACATTAGTTCGATCGTAGAAACGGAAGATAAACACCGTATGCTTCTTGAAACGATGAGCGAGGGGCTCGTGATCTTTGGAGAAAATGGTGTGAGTGGATTTAATTCATCTGCTCTTAAAATTCTCCAACTCACCGATGTTGAGATCACACTGCGCTCTCCTCTCCCGAAGGGCTGGGAGGCGATCCTCGAGGACGGGAAGCGCTTCCCCTTGCGAGAGCATCCAGCGTTCATTTCACTGAAAACAGGTTCTCCCATTCACGCTTTTAAAATGGGTATCCGCTTACCAAATAGTGAATTGAGATGGATCATGATCAACACCGTTCCGGTCGAGACTCCGGCCGGTAGAATAGTCATCTCTACTTTTTCCGACATCACTTCTCTGGTTCGATCTGCCGAAGAGCACCGCTTCGTTTTAGACGTCATCGGCGTGGGGGTCTGGAAGGTCAATCTCGTCACGGGTGAGCAGGTATGGGATCGACAAATGTATCAACTTCACGGTTTGGACCCGCAGCACTTTTCAAACGATTATGATTCCTGGAAGAAACTTCTCACGCAAGAGTCTCGAGACATACTTGATGAAAGTTTGGCCAAAATCTTTCAAGGCTCAGATTCTTTTTCTTCAAGCCTTGAACTCCTGACCCCGAGCGGAGAAAAAAGAGCTTTGGGATCCCGAGGTGAGGTCACTCGAAATAAAGACGGTGAACCGATCATGATTTACGGGATCAATTGGGACAGGACCAAAGAAGTGGAACTCGAAAAAAGTTTAGAAATAGAGCGTGTGAAATCACTCCATACGGCCAAGCTCGCGAGTATTGGGCAACTTGCCGCAGGAGTTGGTCACGAGATCAATAATCCTTTGGCGATTATTTCTGGGCTTATTAAAATTACAGAACAAATGATTGAAAATGGGGCCGACAGCAAGACTATTTCTGATAAGTTTCGCAAAATGGATTCTTCCGTCCTGAGGATCGCCAACATCGTCAAGGGGCTTCGGACTTTTGCGCTTTCAGATCGTAACGAGGTCACCGAGTTTGATCCTTTTATTTTGGTGAACGAAACTGTCAATTTCATCCGAGAGGTTTACCACGCTGAGGGCATTTCAATCTCGGTGAATGAGGAAAAAAATAATGTCGTCACGATGACTGCTAATCGCGGGAGGATTCAACAAGTTCTAGTCAATCTTCTCTCGAACGCCAAGGACGCGAGTCTTGGGAAAGAAGAGCGAAAGATCTCTCTTTCGGTGACCTCAGAGAAAAATGAAATTGAAATTTCTGTCACTGACAACGGTAGCGGGATTTGTCCTAAAATAAGAGAAAAAATCTTCGAGCCATTCTTCACGACAAAAGACGTCAACTTAGGCACTGGAATCGGGCTTTCTTTGGTCAATACGATTGTCAAAGAACACGATGGTAAAATTGAACTAAAATCTGACCTTGGTGTGGGGACGGAATTTAAGATTCGACTTCCGGTTCAATTGAAAAGTACGTCTGCGGTGAATTTAGTGAATAAACCCGCAATGAGGAAGATCGATCGACGAGTTCTTCTAGTTGATGACGAGGCCGATCTGGGGGAAGTTCTTAAAGAAATTCTATCCTATCATTTTACGGAAATTATCACCGCAGAGTCTGCGGCAGAGGCGCTTCGAATCTTGAAAGAAGAAAAAATTGATCTCGTTCTTTCGGATATTAAAATGCCCGTGATGGATGGGTTCGATTTTTTGAAGGCGATCAGAAAAGAACCGTCGGTCGCCGACGTGAAATTTCTTTTTCTTACGGGTGGGATAGAGATGACTCCCGCGGAATTAAAAATCGTAAAAACCGACTCGGATGGAGTCTTTTATAAGCCAGTTAAAATTCCCGATCTTTTAGAAAAGATCACGTCGCTTTTTAACGAATCTTAAGACACGCTCCGAAATACCCATCACCCATATCTACTCTTCCTTCCGGGACGAGAGGAATATTAGAAAGTGGTCCTTGAGTTGAGCTCAGTGGGAACCTCATACTGCTTGAGACCATCTCGCGAAGGTTGGAATCAATCTTTCTTCGGATAATACTATTTAACCAGCTCGATTCTCGGAGGGCATGCCTTGCAGTTCCGGGAACCACGTTCCACGCCGCTGATCCGTTTTCAAGGCAGAAGTCTCCGCCATTACAGATCGAAGGCGTAAATCCTATATTGAAATCGATGTCCCCGCCGATTTTTCCTTGGCCGATGAAAGCACCGCCACGAAAACATTCGCGCGTTTTAAGGGAAACATTGTATTTGTTGGTCGCCGGATCAAATGCCATGGTCGGTGGTCCGTTGAGATAACAGCGGAGTCCATCTGGATCTTCCTCGATAGCAAAGATGCAACCCGATCCTCTCGCAAAACCATTTTCGCGCAAAATCTCACCGCGGCTACCGCGCTCAGGTACGAAATCACCACGGCCCCGATGGCAGAGTCGGCCTGAATGATACATCGCCCGCATGAGATTATTCAGTTCGTTGATATCCACATACGTTTGGATCGGACAATTGGGAATGTTTCTGCCTTCGTGAGAAGACGGACGTTCTTGGTCACAGATTTCTGGTAAGCAAAATCCTACCGAGAGCTGGGAATTTTGATTCAATTGCCCCATCATCTCAATTCCGCTCGTGAGTGTCGAATTTGTCTGAGCGGCAGAGATTTGCTGGGCCAAAGGAGCAATCTCGCGCTCATAAAGAGGACTGAGATTGAGTGCTGTAAATCGTGGTGCCAGACCAACGACTCTTCGTCTTAGACTTTCAGAAGTCACATTTTCATTTCTTCCCATCGCCTCCCGAAGCCTCTGCGCAGCTCTCTCCGGGGTCGGAATTGAAGTCTGATTAAAGAGAGTCGTATTCGAACTAGAATAATTCGTCGTGAGACAAGGATTGTCAGCGGGAATTATTTTTTTCTCTTTTTTCATGAGCGAGCAATCCAGGAGGTCAACGTATTTTTTTATAGCGAGGTTTCCCACACCCAGTTCAGAGATCATGGAATCGGCGGGGGTGTCTAATCGGGAAGGGCCACTATTGCCTGAGATGCCGGAGAGGTAACCAGCGACAGTTGTTTCAAAAGTCGTGGAGAGTACATTAGCGAACGCATCTTCGATCCTGGGGCGAAAATGCCTCGCCATCGGTGGAAACCCAGAGAGTTTTATAATTTCTAATGTCTCCGGTGAGTAACCCGTCAGACCAGTGACAGTTGCAGATCGAATCGAGCGATCGATCATGGCGTTTGAAACAAAAGGCTGTTGAGTGACATTTTCAAGTCGCACTCCGGATAAAACAGGTGAGCGGGAGAAATCAACATTCGCACTGAGACACACTTCCCGTGGACCATCGAGATCGAGTTCAAGTTTATTCAGACCAATACTCTGAAACGTTTGAGTTCGATTTTCAAAATCAATGCCCACTGAAATACCCAGGGAGAGACTATTGATTCGAAAACATGACCGGATCGTGTTGCCGTCGAGAGTAAGATTCTGAGGAACGATATCAATCGCTTTTAAAGAAATGGGATCAGTGAAATTGAGAGTTTTAGGCCGCGCAGTAGAATCCGGTTGGCTCTGATCCATTCGCGAACCCATGACAAATGAGCAAGGCAGGGAAAAACAAAGACGAGCTTTGATGACTTCCGCCACATCTGGGCTGCCGCAAAGATTGGGGTCATCACAGTTAATGTTCCGGTATACTTGGTCGCGCGCTTTCTCTCTTAAACAGGTCTCTTTGTCGAACGGAAAACCAACAGGCTCAATAGGATAATCTTTGATGAAACTTTCTTTGAATGCGTCTGATCCGATGAACGCTTGGAGCGCAGGAATGGCATTTCTTTGAATCGTTTGAGAATTTTGGAGAGCACCGCTTAAAGCACTTCTGTCAACTTGCATTCGCATGAGCTGGGAGCGGCACTGACTTCCTTCAGAAGTCGTTTGGGAAAAAATATTCATACTGAACAAAAGCGGAATTAGGATTTTCATTGCCCACTTACTCCTGCGCCTGAACCAGTACTCCCTCGTAACTGCAAGCACGCACCAAAGTATCCCGGGCCTGAATCCACCCTCCCTTCTGCTTCAAGAGGAATATTGGCGAGAGGGCCAACACCACTTGCCATCGGAATTCGAATCGCATCGGCAACGGATTTATTGATAGCGTCCTCAATTGCCCCCGAGATGAGTCCTTGAAAAAAACTCGCCGGTCTAAGAGCAAATCTTTCTGAACCGGGGACGACTTGCCAGTCCACTTCCGGGTTATCCATACAGAAATCCCCCCCGTGACAGGCCTTGGGAGTAAAAGAAAAATCAAGATTAAAATCACCGCCAAAGCGGCCTTGACCAAATAGCACTGGGCCCCGGTAACAGGCCTTCAGATTAATTGTCGTTTTGTACTTTCTAGTCCGCGTATCAAAAATAATTTGAGGAGCATTATTAAGGTAGCAACCCATTCCCGCCATTTCCATATAACATCCGGATCCCAGGGGTTTTCCCTCAGGATCATAGGTTTGCGTGCCATTATTGAGCGTCGGAACGTACGGACCACGGCCCTGCTGACAAATTCTTCCTGCTCTCCATAGGCGATCAAAGACTTGATTCATTTCATTCAAATCAACGTAGGCCTGGACCGGACAATTGGGAATGGATTTTCGAGCGTGGGGCGAAGGATTGGTGTCACTACAAATTTCAGGGACACTCACACCTACGTTTCGTGAACTACCATTTTGAAGCTGGTTTTGAATTTGAATGAAATTGATAACCTGACTCTCGAGCTGGTTTCTTGAAATACTATCCAGGAGTGGGTCGACGAACTCGCGGATATTGGCTTCGCGCCGTTCACTAAAGAGGCGTCTAGTCTCTTTGGCAAAATCACTCTGATCTGTTTGGTCATCAAATTTATCGACTTCTTGGCGAAGAATTTCTTTGAGAGCTATGAGTCTTTGCTTCACACTTTCCGACGTAATCTGAAGTCTATCGGAGACCTGTTTCAGATGCATGAGTTCGTTGATGAGAGGACTGGAGAAGTTCTCGGGTGTGATCGTTTCTCCGAATTGGGTCAGACCGACGCAGGCGTGAGTCCTTGGAATCGGTCGATTCGCTCCTTTCAGAGCTGCACACTCAGTCAGCGCAAGCTGATTCCTAATCGCCAAGTTTCCGATCCCGAGTTCACTCGAGAGATTCTCACTGCTGACAAGATGCGAGCTCGATCCCTCGGCCCCTGAGGCCAAAAGATTAATCTGCTGTTGAAAGACTGTCGCTAGACTTGTTTGAACAGCACTCTCAATCGTATCCCGCAAAGGTTGCACGAGGACGGGAACAATTTCACCTTTAATGCGATCAATTTGGCCCGCGGGATATCCAGAAAGTCCTTCGATCGTCAGCGATTGAGACGCCGTCCGAATCATGTTGTCTGAGATGAAGGGTGATCCACCTTGCGGAGTGAGCGTAAAATTCGAAACAGGCTGGGCGTGGCCGAGATTCACGTTCGCTGACATGCATATTTCTCTTGGCCCATCGAGGACAGGATTAACATTCGTGACATTGATCCCACTATCCCGAAGCCGAGTCCCCTCGGTATCAAGACCGAGTCTCAGGGACATGCTCATTTCTAATTCTGTGATCCTAAAACACATTGTTACTTGGTTGGCCGAAAAATCAACTCGGGTAGGAGTCATTCTTATTTTTTGAATGGTCGCGGGTGTTGGAAATGAAATCTGGTTCGGGTAAATGTTTGGCACGTTCCCACAGCTTCCCGTCTGCAGAGTCCCTTCGAAAAGCGGGCAAGGAAGTTTAAAGCAAATGAGCTCACGCACTTCTGGAGGTAAATCTTTTTTCCCACAGAGACCTTTCTCGGAACAGTCTATGTTTTCAAAAAGAGGATTTCTTCCTTTTTCACGATCACAATTTTCCGCACTCTGTGGGAATGAAATTTCCTGGAGAGGATAACTTTTTTCGATGAGCGAAGGTAATGCCTCAGAGGCAGAGAAGTTTTGAAGAATGGGGAGAAGATTTTGTCCCTGGCTTTGAAAGATTGAATTGGCGACTTCAACTCGGATTAACTGGGAACGACATTGAGTTTCTTCCACGCAATTGGGCTGGGCCACTACGGACGCAGTAGTCAAGATGGCCAAGAGAATGGTCAGTGAAGGCAAAATCATACGGAGAACGTATCGGTAGAACCGTGAAAGTCTCGACAACTAAAAGGGAAAAGGGGCTCAAAGTCCGACCAGTCAGATCAAGGAAGGTGGAGGTCATGAATTTCATAGAAAAACTTAGGCCCAATTGTTACCCTTGAAGCTCTGGAGAATGCATGCAAACGAATGCGATTATTTTTGAGAAAATCGGTGGATCAGAAGTCCTTTTGTATCAACCCCTTCCTCTAGGGGTTCCTACAGAAGGCGAAGTGCTCATTGCCAATCGGGCGATTGGTGTGAATTTTATCGATACCTACTTTAGAAGCGGACTTTATGAAACTCCACTTCCGTCGGGTGTTGGGTTTGAAGCATCTGGTATCGTCGAGCAGGTGGGGAGTGGAGTCACAAGTCTCAAACCAGGAGATCGTGTGGCCTACGCCCAGGGACCTCTCGGTGCCTACGCTGAACGAAGAATCATTCCTGAAAAATTTGTGGTCAAAATTCCCGACGCAGTCTCTTTTGAAGACGCTGCCTCTGTGATGCTCAAGGGTCTGACGGTTTCCTATTTATTTCAGGATATTTTCCCCGTGAAAAAAAATGATCTCTTTTTATTTCATGCTGCTGCCGGGGGAACAGGAATGATTGCGTGTCAGTGGGCACGGCACCTTGGGGCGCGAATGATTGGGACAGCAAGTTCAGATGAAAAAGCGGCGATTGCTCTTAATAATGGAGCGGCCTATGCAATTAATTACTCACAAGAAGATATCGTCAAAAGAGTCATGGATATTTCTGACGGTAAAAAACTTCCGGTTGTTTTTGATAGTGTCGGAAAAAATACTTGGACACAGTCACTCGATTGTCTCGCCCCACGTGGACTCATGGTGAGTTTTGGAAACGCGTCCGGTGCCGTGACGGGAGTTTCTCTTTCAGAGCTAGCGACTCGGGGAAGTCTTTACGTGACTCGACCGATGCTCTGGGCGTACATGAACACTCATGAAAAGCTGAGTCACGCCTCTGCGCAATTGTTTGATCTCGTCGCAAAAGGTGTCATTCGTCCCGGGGCGGTTGAAAAGTTTTCACTCAGAGACGCTGGCCGCGCTCATGAAGATCTCCTTGATAGAAGCCGTGTGGGTTCGCTTCTTCTTATCCCTTAACGTCATTTAAGAGATTCTTAATTCTCAAGATCCCTGGTTCCACTTTGCGCTTGGACTTCTGTAGGCTTTCTTTTGGATAAACTAAAAGGGAGACAACATGAGGAATTTTATCTGGGGACTCATGGGAGCACTTGCTCTTAATGGGACTTATGCTTCGGTGAATCTGGAAATGGATTCGATTGACCGTGCTTGGCAGGGGATTTCGGATCCTCTCAGAATGAGTACGAGTTTTAATCGAGATTTTAGTTCTCTTCCGCTTTCCGGCAGAGCCTCTGATCAGGAAAAATATTGGTCGAGTGATTATTGGGCACGCAACAAAGGTGGGATCAATTACCGATGGAATTCGGTGACACCAAATGGATTTAATACCAAGTCGCCAACTCGTGAAGAAGCCCTTCAGATGTCTGAGTTCCAGCTCTCGGCGCTTGCGCCCGCAGAGAAATGGGATCTTTTTAATGGGCGCTATGATTATCCGCTAAAAAAAAGAATCTCCCTCTACGCGAGCCCCACGCGACCTTCATGGGAAGGAATCTGTGACGGGTGGGCGGGAGCGGCCCTTAATCATGATGAACCCAGACCAATGACTGTCACAAATCCTGATGGGGTTCAGATTCCTTTTGGGTCGTCTGACCTTAAGGGATTACTGTCGTGGTACTACGCCAAGGAATGGGCCGGTGGATTTGCCATGATGGGGAGGCGCTGTCGCGGTGGTGTTAGTGTGGGAACTGATCGCTGCATACACGACATGAATGCCGGTGCATTCCACATCGTTCTTGCTAATCGTCTGGGGAGGGATGGGGTTTCCTTCATCGCTGACATTGATCGCCAAAGTGAAGTGTGGAATCATTTGGCCTTCAATTTCACTTCAACAATGATCAGTAGTCAGTCTCGTCCAAGGAGTACTTCCGCCAATGGAACAGTCAAAGTTGTGCGAGTGAAAACGGCGGTCGATTATGTTTGGCTTTTGAGAAGAAATACATGGGAGCCGGTTCTCGGCACTTCTCTTCAAAGAACCAATAGGAGGAGTTATGAGTACTATCTTGATCTCAATTCGCAAGGGCGGATCATCGGTGGTGACTGGGTGAGTACGCAGCGACCTGATTTTCTTTGGCTTGAAAAAGGAGTGAGAAATTTCGGCGGCTTATTTTCGCGGCTGGGTGAAGTCTTGACGGAAATTCCCTTGGATTAAGACGCTCTGGTAAGAATGCGTTCAATCGCCCGGAGACCAAAGGTGCGGGCAAAGACCAACGCCGTCTGCTTATTATAATTGCAGGCGTCGGGGTCGGCTCCTTTATCCAAGAGGAGTTTCACGATGGGAAGATGGTTTTTAAAAACCGCCGCCATGAGAACGGAATTACCGTGATGATCGCGTGAGAGGATATCGGCTTCCAAAGAAAGAAGAAGTTTTACGACTTCAAAATGCCCATTGTGGGCCGCCCACATCAGAGGGGAGTAACCTTTTTTATCTTTCGAATCGAGGTTCACGATATTCACCGACATTTTCACTCCTTCGAGGTTACCTCGGCGAGCAAACTCCAGGAGTGGATCTTCGAAAAACATGAATTTTTTGTAGTGTTCGAAATTTTTCATAGTGTCATCATGAATGAAGACGGAGATTTTTAAAAGACTTAAAATATCGTCTCAATTAGGTTTATCCCTCTAAGGGTTCATCACTCTAGGGTTGTGATGAATAATTCACACCTTAATATTTTGTGAATGAATTTTCACGTTCTCAGGTATTAAGACGCTCTTAAACTATTGCTCTTTTTCATGGTCCGTTATAATGTCCGGCCATGAAAAACACCAAACCAGCGATGAAACCGACCAACACTGTCTATATATCAAACTTGAGTTATCAGCGTGACCGAAATGGGCTCAAAACAATTTTTAACAGATTCGGAACGATCAAGAATATCAAGGTCATCGTTGAACCCTCGACTGGCGAATCTCGGGGAATGGCCTTCGTTGAGATGAGTAGCGTCGCTGAGGCCACTCTTGCGATCAAAGAAATCAACGGTCAAGTGATAGACGGCCGAACAGTCAAGGCCAATTATGCGATTCCTCAGAAAGAGGATGGTCTCAAAAAAGAATCTAAAACCAAGCAAAAAGATCTCGACTATAAAGATGTTCAGTTGGCCAAGAAAGCTCGCAATCAAGCCCGAAGAAATTCTAATCCTTTAGAATTTAAAATGCCTTCGAAGAAAAAAGGTGAAAAGAAAACGACCAAATAAACTTAAGGCAAGTGTCCCGAAAAGAAATCTTCCTTACTAAAACCACTCGCCAAATTCAGAATCTTTTTTTGGCCCTCGATGATGTCGGGCAGCAGCCTCAGAGGCTTTGGATGCTCGAGTCCTTTCTTTACGAGTTCTCGGTACGAATAATAAAATAAAGTTTCATCTTCCAAAAATAGCACCGGTTCCGATTTTTACTGCTAAGCTTTCGCGATGAAAAGATTTCTACTGCTCCTCACAACGGTTACCGGTCTTTGTTACTTTTACGCTGTCAAATCTCTAGGGGGCTCAACTGTCTCCGGTGCCTTTCTTTTTGTCCCATTTTTTATGATTTGGCTTTTGCCGGTTCTTTTTTGGGGCAAAGCAGAGAAGAGAGAATCTTTCTTTTCACATGTGATCCACTATCTCGGCTATCTTTCGATGGCGTTTCTTAGTTTTCTCTTTTTCTTTCTTATGACCGCAGACCTCATACAAATATTTATCCCATTCCCTTTTAAG
>CANETG010000024.1 GCA_947440875.1 Bacteriovoracaceae bacterium | reverse complement strand
CCGTTTATCTCACGAGTCATTATTACAAAACGATTTTCCCTACCACTCTCGGGGGAGCCAAAAGCCTCTGCGATTTCTCTAGTTTCCTCAACTGCGATACAGCGACGTTTTCTAGTATTTCTAATATCGCCGGTGTCCCGATTTCCTACTTCGGAATTGTTGTCGGATTACTCTTCGCCATCACTGCACTCATGCCGTCGCACGCCCTCGAGAAGACGGCCAGTGCTGTCTCAAAGATTAACTTTCTAGGGTGTGTGGCGCTCTTCTGCTATTCACTCGTCGTCCTCGGAAGCCTATGCCCGTTTTGCACGGTTTACTATGTGCTCTCAGGGATTGCAGCTTTCCTTCTTTGGAAACATGGAGTGAATTCGTGGTCACCCGATGTGAAAACCACGGCCCTCTGGGGAGTCATTGTCCTAGCGGGTGCAGGAATCTTCTACTCAACTTCAGCGAAGAAAAAAGATGACCAGTCAAAAATATCTCAAAGTATTATCTCTCAATTCCGTTCGCTTCCGGACCTAGGTGAACCAGATCAGGAGTCACCGTTTAAGATCCACATGGCAACTGAGAAATGGACCGATGCTCCTCTGCGCCTGGTTATCTTCTCTGATTTTGAGTGTCCGTTCTGTAAGGTGGTGTCTGAGCAGCTTCCGGATTTCATCCGTCGCTACGGAACAAAAATAAACATCCAGTACATGTTCTATCCTCTCGATAATAAGTGTAACGCGAACATGGAGCGTCCGATGCACCGGAACGCTTGTGATGCCGCGGCAGTTGCTGCGTGCGACGAGAAAAAGTTTCACGTGGTCCATGACGAGATTTTCGCGGCCCAGGGACAGCTTGGCTCTGGAGCGCTCACTGACGTGATGAAGAAAAATAACCTCACAAACTGCATCGATAATCCGGAACTCAATGCGAAGATTATCGTTTCCATCAATCAGGGAACGAAGTACAACTTGAAATCGACACCGACGATCATTCTCAATGGGAAAAAAATCGAAGGCTCGATTCCGACGCCACAGTTTTTTGCGATCATGGACGACATCATCGCGAACCCAGGAAAATAATGTACATCGAGACTCACTGCCATTTAGATTATTTAAAAGAGCTTCCGCTTGAGGACATTCTTCTTAAAATCAAAGAGGCAGGGATTTCGAAAGTTGTGACGATTGGCGTAGACCCCGACAATTTAGATAAGGTTCGCGATCTCGCACAGAAGTATACAGAGATTTATTTTTCACAGGGAATTCATCCTCACGACGCGAAAGAAGCAACGGAGACCGAATTCAACAAAATTATCTCACGCTCGAAAGAATCAAAGATGATTGCCGTAGGTGAAATCGGTCTCGATTACCACTACAACAACTCCCCTCCTGAAATTCAGCGTGCCGTTTTCGAAAAACAACTTCAAATTGCATGCGACAACGATCTGCCGGTGATCATCCACACTCGTGAGGCGGATGCGGACACGGAAGCGATCTTGAAAAACTTTTCATCTCGGTTAAAAAGAAAAGGTGTGGTTCACAGTTTCACATCAAGTAAAGAACTGGCCGAATTTATTCTTTCTGAAGGATTTTTCATTGGCTTCAATGGAATCATCACCTTTAAGAAAGCTCAGAATGTTCAAGAAATTGTTAAAATCACACCCAGTGAGAGAATCCTTTTTGAAACGGATTCACCCTTCCTCACTCCGATGCCCCATCGAGGCAAAGAAAACGCCCCTTACTATCTTCCCTTTGTAGCAGCGAAGGTTGCTGAGCTCAAAGGAACTGATCTTGAAGAACTAAAAATTCAGGTTTTTGAAAATTCTCTCCGATGCTTCACGAAACTTACTGGATGATTTTTAGAAATTTGTGAAGGAGCGGATCCTGCGGAAATTGTCCGAGGAGAAACTCTTTGATCTCTTCTTGGGAGATCTCGAGGAGTTCCAATCTTTGCGACGGAACCCCCTCTGGGAGTCTTCCACTTTCTCGGCAAAAATAAAGTTCAAGAACCCTGTAGCGTTCGTGCCGCTGCAAAACTTCCCTCACCTTCTGCTTTCTTTTGTGTCCATCCGAAGACTGATTTACTATTTCCATAGAAGACGATTCTGGCAAAAGACTCTGCAAGTCGGATAGCGATGTCAAAAAATGTTAGAGGCAGTCAGTCTTCTATCTTAATGGCGCCTAACATCTTGCTGAGACTCGTTTTTGGCTCTGCATGATGGTCATCTCTCTTAGGCTTTCCTTGCGAATGAGAGAAAGTATTAGGTTTCTCCTCTGGGAGATCATCGGCGACATATTCCGGATAGAAGGGAAGTTCGGATTTATAAACGATTCGGTCGAGGTGTTTCACAAAACCAGACCAGTGCCCAGTTTGCGAGTCCGTTTTCTTCACGATCTCGAGCGAGCCCATTTTCGAATCCATGAGATCGATCAAGTGAACCAGAAACGCCTCAGATGTTTGTGGAATTTTTGGAGACCCGTACTCGTACTCACCATGATGCGAGAGAAGAATGTGCTTCAAATGCATCTTTGTATAATGCGGGAAATTTTTTATTCTGTAAGAAAAGCGGTCCACGATTTCGAGACCTTTGACCAGGTGACCGACGAGTTTTCCTTCCTCGGTGTATTCCACGTTGATGCCGTCAGTGAGCTCATATATTTTACAAAGGTCATGGAGAATGGAGCCCGCAACGACATAGTTCGGATTCACGTGGTAGTGCGGTGAAAGAAGGAGGGCCAGTTCAGTACACGAGAGGATGTGTTCTAGGAGACCCGATTTATACGCATGGTGAATGGATTTCCCTGCTTGCCAGGTCTTCAGGCGTCTTGCGATTTCTGGGTCAGTGATGACGTTTTGGAGTAGATCACGAATGTAAACGTCGGACAGACCACCCACGATCTCGAGAAGTTTTTTGTACATCGCTTCCGGATCTTCTTTCGCCTTCATCTGGAAATCATCCATGTTCACTTCATGGGGCGGGAGTTTTGCGATCTGGTTGACGATGAACTGTTTGCGACCTTGGTAAAAGTTTAACTTCCCTTTGACTCGGACAAAATCATTTTTCAAAATGTTTTTTTCGACATCCGTCGAGTAATTCCAAAGCCGCGACTCGAGGTCACCCGTTGAATCCGTCAGGATAATGTTGAAGTACTTCTTTCCACTTTTGTCCTCGAGACAATTAATGATCTTAACAACGAAGACCGACTCGAATTCTTCTTTTCCGTTGAGGTCAGAAACAAATAACTTCTTCATAGTGGAATACTCGCGTCAAGTGGTGGGAATAAGGTTTTAAATCTACCCTTGTTCGGGTGAAACCGCTACACATAATCAGATTAAAGGAGTATATCTAAACCGTTAAAATGTCTTTGTTTTTGAACCATTTTCGCTACCACGTCGGTGACATGAGGAGTCTTATGAAAACAGTCAAAGTTGGAGTCAACGGGGTCGGAAGAATCGGAAGGACAATTCTTCGCGCTTACTTTCTTCGTCTTCAAGCGAATACGAATACGAATATTGAAATCGTTGCGATCAATAATCCAGGCGATCCGAAACCCTACATTCATCTTTTAAAGCACGATTCCCTTCATGGACACCTGAAAGGTGATTTTGCTTTCGATCAGGGATCTAGCACGATCAGCTACAACGGAAGAAAGATCAAATTCTTCTCGCAAAAAGATCCCGCGGAACTTGACTGGTCCTCAGTTGGTTGCGATGTCGTGATCGATTGCACAGGGATCTTTAAAGATAAAGCGAAGCTCGGACTCCACCTGAAAGGGACTGTCAAAAAAGTTATCATGTGTGCCCCAGGAAAAGACCTCGACGGCACATTCGTGATGGGGATTAATCACGAGAACTACGATGCTTCAAAACATCACATCATCTCGAACGCTTCTTGCACAACGAACTGTCTGGCCCCGGTCGTTAAAGTTCTTCACGAAAACTTTGGCATCGTGAACGGTCTCATGACGACGGTGCACTCTTACACTTCCGATCAAAACCTTCTAGATAATGCGCATGATGATCTTCGTCGCGCTCGCGCCGCTAATCTTTCGATGATTCCGACTTCAACTGGAGCTGCAAAAGCTCTCGGCGAAGTGATCCCCGAAATGAAAGGTAAGCTCGATGGCTACGCGGTTCGAGTCCCCACTCCCGATGTCTCTTTGGTTGACCTCACGGTCGTCCTTGAGAAGAAAGTAACCAAAGAAGAAATCAATGCCGCCATGAAAAAAGCCGCCGAAGGAAACCTCAAGGGAATTCTTGGTTACACTGAAGAAGAACTCGTTTCGATGGATTTCATGGGCTCAACTGAATCCTCGATCCTTGATGCGAAACTGACCAACGCAATCGGCAACACGGCAAAAATCATCAGCTGGTACGATAACGAAGTGGGCTTCTCAAATCGAGTCATTGATCTGGCCAATTTCATCGGCCAAAAACTTTAAGGATAATCCATGCAGCTCAAGTCACTCGAGTCCGCGGAACTGAAAGGAAAAAAGATTGTCGTCCGCTTCGACTTCAATGTTCCTCTCAGTAAAACTGATCCGAAAACCATTACCGATGCCTCTCGGATCGATATGGCGATTCCCACTATTCGTCTTCTTCTCGAAAAGGGGGCTTCAAAAATTACGATGATCAGTCATCTTGGTCGCCCTGACGGAAAAGTTGATCCGCAATATTCGCTGGAGCCGGTTGCTGTTTACCTTGCTAAAAAACTTGGCACAGATGTGATTCTTTCTGAGAGCGCAGTTGATAATGGAGTGAAGAATCTTCTCCAACTCCCGGAGACCAAACTCGTCCTCCTGGAAAACATCCGTTTCCTTCCAGGGGAAGAAAAAAACGATACGGAGCTCGCGGAAAAGCTCGCTCAGTACGGGGATATTTACGTCAACGATGCTTTCGGAGCTGCTCACCGGAAACATGCTTCTACTCACGCCATCAACGCCTTTTTTAAAAACCGCGCCTATCCGGGCCTTCTCATGAAAAAAGAGATCGAGTGCCTAGGAGCACTGCTCGAAAAACCGGCGAAGCCTTTCGTCGCTGTGATCGGTGGAGCAAAAGTTTCTGATAAAATTAAAACCATCGAAAAGATGCTCGTCCTCGTCGACACGCTCCTGATCGGCGGAGCGATGGCGTATCCATTCCTGAAAGCAAAAGGAATCGAAGTCGGTAAGTCACTCTGTTCGGAAGAAGACGTCTCTTTGGCCAAACAACTTCTCCTCGCCGATCGCGGAGGCAAAATCCAGCTCCCGAAAGATCACCTCACTTCTCTGGAATTTGGAGGAGCACCTCTGCCTTGCGATGGAACAAGTATTCCGCCTGAGCAGATGGGCCTTGATATCGGGCCGGTGACGATAAAGTCATACGGTGATCACTTAAAAACAGCGAAAACGATTTTCTGGAACGGACCGATGGGTTTATTTGAGAATGAAAATTTCTCTAGAGGCACGATGTCTGTTGCCCATGCGATCGCAGAAACCGAAGCGTTCTCAGTTGTGGGTGGAGGGGATTCAGTGGCGGCGGTTCAACAGTCAGGTGAGGCCGATAAATTTTCACACGTCTCGAGTGGCGGTGGGGCAAGCCTCGAGTACATCGAGCGCGGGCAGCTTCCCGGTGTTGAGGCGCTTAAATTTGGAGTTTAGTCATGAGTCATAAATTATTGATCGCCAATTGGAAGATGAATCACGTGGACCTCGATTGCGTGCGCTTCATGGAAGAGTTTATTCCCAAGTTCAGTGCTAAACGGGAAGCCTGGATCGCCCCGCAGGCGCTTCATTTTAACCTCGTTCGCAGTATGGGTGAAATGAAAGGCATCCGCGTAGGAGTCCAAAACGTTTCAGAAAATTCGTTCGGAGCCTTCACTGGTGAAACTTCAGCGAAGTCATTACGGGCGATGGGCGGACACTTCGCCATCGTCGGCCACTCAGAACGCCGCCAATTTTTTGGGGAAACATCGAAAATCTGTGCACTCAAAATAAGAACCTGTCTCCGCGAAGGCCTGGCGGCCGTTTACTGTGTCGGCGAAACATTGGCGCAAAGAGAAGCAAAATTGACACTTGCAGTAATAAGCGATCAGCTTCTTCAAGGTCTCAACGACATCATCTCCCCCACCGTGGATAAACTCATTATCGCTTACGAACCCGTTTGGGCGATTGGAACCGGTAAGACGGCCACACCGGCGCAGGCGCAGGAAGTGCACGCCTTTATTCGATCAGTCCTCAAGGAAAGATTTCCCGGCCTGGGCGAGCACATCAAAATTCTCTACGGCGGGTCCGTAAAACCCGATAATGTCGAAGAACTCCTTTCTCAAAAGGATATCGACGGCGGACTTGTAGGCGGGGCATCGCTAAAGGCGCAGGATTTTCTGGCCCTCTGCGGGGATAAATAGTAAAAACAGAGACTCATTATTTTAAGGGAAATTGATTACCATGATTACCACTTTGATTGTCGTCCATGTCGTTATTTGTATCCTCCTCATTGTGACAGTCCTCCTCCAGTTCGGAAAAGGTGCTGAAGCGGGAGCGATCATGGGCGGTGGAGGAGCTTCTCAGGCAGTTTTCTCAAGCTCAGCGAAAGGAAACTTCATGACGAAACTAACGACGGCACTTGCCATCGGCTTCATGGTGAATTCCATTATTCTCACGACTCTCAAATCTCGCGAATCTCGGAGCTCGCTCTTCGATAACGAGGCTCCAGTTGCAGCACCGCTAAACTCGGATGCTGAAAACCTGAAGGCCAAACCAACGACACCTCCAGGTGAGGCGACCGCTGCACCAACGGCGACGGCTCCGGCGACAACCGATCCCAAACCTGCTCAGCCAGTTCAACAGTAAGTGGCCTTGCTCCTAAAATCGACAAACTTTTGGGAGCCACTCAAACCCCAGAGAGCTGAGCTCAATTCTTTCTCGCTTCACTTTGATGGGTTTGGCGTTTCTTTCGCCCTGGCCAGTGAGTAGATTGATATCGCAGCTTCCCCCAAGATCAGGATCAATCCTGTCGTATTCCGAAATCGTGATTCCGGAGAGGATGAATTTTTCATCGCGGTAAGAAATCGTATACTCCCGCAGAGAAGCCGAACGTCCAATACTCGAGTGATCAATGATCACTTTAAAAGATCCATTCTCTAAGACTTCGAGGGAAGCACCTGGATTTGAGAAAGCGTAGATGAGTTTTTTATTCTCGATTTTTTGAAAATTATTTTTGCTCGAAAGATGAATTTCGAGAGTGTGGTAATCGCTTATTTCTGATGGAGGGATGATCTTCACGGAATCTTCGACTTTATCCGAATTAAAATCAGTTTGGATTTCTCTCTCAAGCGGGATGGCATCCATGGCTGGCAAACGCGAGGGATCTAAACCTTTAGGGGACGTGCAGGCCGCAAGGAAGATGAAACACGAGACCACTAAAGATCGCATAGAACTCTCCTTATTATGATCGATGCTCTATCGACATTTGTTGGGGAAAAGTTTTGCGTCTGGAGGGGTCTGTAAAATCAAGCCTTTTTCTTCTTCGCATCGACGAATTTGATTTTACCGAAATCCGGTTCCTTATCTATTCTCTTTAATTCTTCGAGGGGAAGTTTGGCATAGGGCAGGGTTGGGTCAAATGAATCTGAGAGACGAATATCCCGTGCCTGGTCAGTTCGGACGTATCTTACGTGATTATCGAAGATGTCGAAAATATCCGGATCGAGTTTAACGGCGCGAAATTTCCTCATGGTATTCATGGCATCAGAAATTGAAAGGACCTCGTTATACGAACGCTTCGTCGTGATGGCATCGAAGAAGTCTGCGATCGTACAAACGCGCGCAAGGAGATGAATATCTTCCTTCCCTTTGAGTTTTGCCGGATAGCCAGTGCCATCAAAGTTTTCGTGGTGCTCGTGCACGACGCGAGCGATAACTTTGATATCGATATCCTTATCCACTTCGCAGTGGCCCCCGATTAGAAGTTCGAGACCAAAATCAGGATGCTTTTTTATTTCTTGGTAATCTTCCTCTGAGAGACCACCCGGATTATTCAGAATGTGAGTCGGAATTTTAATCTTTCCCAAGTCGTGAAGGAGTCCACCGAGACCCGCGTGCATGAGTTCTTTCTTCGTCGCATTCGGATTCACGGCCTTGTAGATCGTAATACAATACATCGATACATTGATCGAATGATCGTATGTATAGAAATCATGGAAAGATAAATTTCCGATGAGACCGCGAAGAGATTCGATATTTTGGTGATCGAGAAGATCGACCATGTTGGAGACGACTTCTCTGCAGCCTTCGATCCCCTGGGTAAGAATCTCCGTCGAAAATTCTTTGTTCTGATCGAAGATATTATGCAGGTAATCGAGAGCAGCGTCTTTGATCACTTTGGCTTTCTGCAGATCATCGACGTGAGACTCTTTGACAAGCGAGCGGAGATAAAATTTTCTCTGCTCTTCAGAAACGTAAAGCTGAACGTATTTCGTATGAAACTCTTCGACTTCCGATTGAGAAAGTACTCCTCCGTTTGGGAAAATACGGACAAACTTTTCCTTGCCTTTCACGACCGATGAGTTGACAAAAAGATCATAACCAATGGGCTTATCTAATTGAATCAAGTCTCGCCTGACTGAGAAGTAACTTTGCTTTCCTTGCATCCTAAGATTGTAGCATTGCCAGAGAATTTCTGGGAGCGGAGGAAGATATCTACCCTCATTTCAGAAGCTTAATAGGCAACATTCAAGAATGCCAAGGCTCGTTGGCAATTCCCCAAGCCACAAGTTTTGAATACTTGGGAGGGGTATTGATAAAAGGAGAGAAAATGCTGCCCATCTCCGAGTGATATTGGCAACTTGTCCTCTACGGAAAAATTGCCCGACAAATTCGGGATTGTGAAGGAAGAGAACGGTGGGTTTCACTGTGTCCACATACCGTCCAATCGTTATTTTATTTTTAGTGATCAGCATGCAATTTAGATCGGTGAGCTTTGTCGTACTGCTCATGGAACCTTGGGAATGCAATCCTAAATTGAATCATTGAGATAATTATTATGCAGGCGGATTCAGATAATCTATTTCTCAAATTTTAAGCAAAAAAAAGCCCCTCTTCCGAGGGGCTTTTTCGTTTCGGCTAAAAAGGAATGTCATCCGCAGCGAAGTGAGCGTCGTTTGAGACTTGATACTCTTGAGCAGCAGGAGCCGCTTGAGCGTAGCTCGTATCAACGTTGTTATTAGTTCCTCTCTCAGCTCCTGCACCAGCTCCCGCAGCAGCGCCGCCGATGAACTGAACAGTGGAAGCGAGGATCTCAGTGGTGTAGCGCTTGTTTCCGTCTTTGTCGTCCCATGAACGAGTCTGAAGGCGACCTTCAAGAAATGCCTGACGGCCTTTAGCGAGGTACTGGTTACAGAGTTCAGCGAGTTTTCCCCAAACGACAATTCTGTGCCATTCAGTTTTTTCCTGCTTCTGTCCTGCTTTGTCAGTCCACGACTCCGTTGTCGCAAGCGAGAAGTTGCACACAGGGGATCCACCTGGTGTGTACTTCAGTTCCGGGTCTTGGCCAAGACGTCCCAGAATGATCACTTTGTTAACACTCATAAATTCTCCTTAGTCGCATAGGATGCGAATGAAATGGGTAAGGTTTTTCCTATAAAGACAGTCTTACCGCAGGTTAATGAGGACAGGAAAAGAAAATATCCTGTCCAAGCCTTACCTGAAGCTATGGAAAAACCAGGCCAATTTGTTTAGAGGAAAATCACTGAAATTTATAGGGCTTAATGCAGACCAGAAAAATAACTACTGATTGGTGAAGGGATTTTCGGTGACTCGGCCCCTGAGAGCAACCGGGCTTTCCGGATTGGCCTTGAGGAATTCCTCAACTTTTTGGCGGGTGAACTTCACGTCTTTTTTGTACCAAGCCGGATCAAATCCACAATATGGGCACTTTAGCTCTTTCCGGTAGAGCGACTTATAGGAGCTATCGAAGATGATCCATATAATGGGAAGAGACAGAACACCTTTCCAGGCAAACCATGGTGAAAGACTAGCGGTGGCCGCGAGGGAAAGAACGAGGATTTGAAAATAGTGTCTCGACTGGATCGAGCGCGTGTAGCGAAGCTTCCTAGGAGTCCGGCAAAGGGCACAGAAACAATCGCGGACGTGGCTTTTTTTCATCAGTTCTCCTCAAGGGATATTAGATCATGATTGGGCAAGGGAACTGTCCCGGTAAATACTTCCTCCTTCGATTTTGGACGAGCCTCTAGGCATCCCGCGATGCCTAGGGTGGGGAATTAACTTGAGGGGGAATTTTTTGGTGGGGCTGTTGGGAGAGGAACACCGAATTCATCAAACGTGCAGCTACCCAAGATCGGCACCCTTGGGATGCTTTACACAAGGCAAATGCCGTACCAAAATAATAGGACGTGAATCTACCGTGTTAAACCAGATGAGATCATCCTCAGTGACAAAAAGCTCCCGCACTCTGGCCCCAGTCCGTGGCCAGGATGGCCAGATTAGTATTTTTTTCTCTGCCTCGCTGGTGGTTCTCATTACTATCATCGCGTTCGTGATTAACATCGGTCTGTTCGTCAAAGCGAAGATCAATCTTCAGAACGCCACTGATGCCGCCGCCTTTTCAGGGGCCGCTGTTCAGGCCAGACAACTCACCACGATCGCGCATCTCAACTGGGAAATGCGAAACATCTACAAAGAATGGATGTTTAAATATTACGTCGTGGGAAATCTCAACGTGAAAGACATTGAAGATCCGAGTGCGGCCACTGGTGACACCATTAGTTTTCGTCTTCGTCCGGCGACAGATGTTCTGAATAATATTGTCTACAGCGATCCCTATAATTTTCCTTCGGTGTGCATCCACCTCGCGGGATCACAAACCAATCTCTGTAAGCGCTACTCCGTTCCGGGACTTCCGGAATTTGGATCGAGCAATCTTCCGGGCGCAGAAGAAGCGTCCCGCGCGTTTATCAACACGCTCATCAATACCAAGGTCCTCGACTGTGTTGATCAAACGAGACTGAACATGCTCGTGAACCTCACTTGGGCCTACAACGTGAAAACAACGACCGACGATACGATCTCTGATCAGGGGCCGCAGATTCTGGCCGATCGCCAAGGGGCCTGGCCGCGCGCCGTTGAGCTCGCGATGCGCATCCGGAATCTCGAGCTCGCCGTGAATCGCCGTCCTGAGTCCGGGGGGGTTTGCTCGTCAAGAGGTGCTACAGGAAATATTCGCTGCGGAAAAGAGATCACGGAAATCGCCAATCAAAAAATGGCGGGCAACGAAAGGATCATCAAAGCTTTCTTCAGCGGTTACCGAAATCTGGGGAATGAGATCGAAAGTGAAATGAAAGACAGCTTCACCCTGACGGAAATCCCCCCGCAGGAATCTGATCTCGGGGGAATTCGTTCCGCGAGTTATTACCTCATTCCGCAAGCAAAAATCACTGAGTATAAAAAACAGTATCTCGATCTTCATCTCCAGATGGTGAACCTCGCCACTTTCTATAATGCCTTTGTTCCGAGAAGTAGTAATAAAGGCATTCCTGGTATTTCAACAGAGATCTCCGGAGCGTGCGATGTTTCCAAAGTTGCGATGCCAGTTCCAGGGTATCCCATGGGCTATTACAAAAATCCCGATATCCTCACCTACTACGCTGTCCGAGGAGAATCGGAATTCGTCGGAATGTTTAATCCTTTCGGCGATGGACGAGTGAAACTCACTTCGTACTCAGCCGCCAAACCTTTCGGTGGACGGATCGGTCCCATGCTTTATTTTCAACCACCGAATGCTGAATTTTATCAGGGTAGAACTGACTCAGGAAAATTTCGTTCAGTACCCTACATTTTCTCACTCGATTTTGAGGGGACTAAAAATATTAAAACAGGCCTACCACTTCAGCTTGATCAGTTTGCGCCGGGAACTCCACTTCCGATCAATTTTAAGAATGAAAATTTTTGGTTAAAAGATGCACGGAGTGCACTTGGGGGTTACGTTGACTCTGCCTCTATTCAATTCGGAGTTCCTAACCTCGTCTACGATTATCAATCAGGATTTTCTAACACTGGCTACACCAACGCGACTGCCGAGATCAATATGGTTCGTACGGCCAATGATGAATCCGCAGATCAGGCGATCGGACTCTTCAGTAAAGCTCAGATGATCCAGTTCAAAGGGCCTGCTCTCAGTACGAACGTGACTCAGGAGATTCTCACGAAAGAATTAAAACGTGTGAGTGCGGCGACGAGCTACGAAGCCGCAAATTATCTGATTCCTTCACCCGATGTGCTGAACGCGGAACTCGATCTTGATTCAGTGGGATTCATTCCGGGAGCAAAAACAGATCTTGGAAATGGATTATCGGAATACAACGCTTTTATCTTTGCGCCACTTTATGATGAGGATCAGGAAGATGTTTTCTGGAGAAATGGTGGTGAAGTCGTCACAACAATTTTCCAATTTCTAAGAGAACAAAAACCCGCCATCGAAAAGTATCGCCGCAATCTAGTCAAGGCCGCCATTACGATTAATGCTGAAGGCAATGATCTGTCGGCGGATGCTGTGGGAGCGAGGGCCGGCTTCACTCGCGCCGCCCAGGGAGTCGCAGACGTTGCCGATTTATCTCCCGGCGCGAGTACTGATCAGGTGATTGGATCATGTGCAAGTTTAGCGGGAGTCTTTCTTAATTTTTACTTCGGTGACCCAGATCTGGATCCAAGTCTGGTTGGTAATAATGCTGGTTGTCCACAAAATTTAGGTGATAACCTTCGGGGCTATTTTAGTTCAACAGGTGAAGCTTCAGGATTTTTAGCTCGTCACTATCAAATGACGTATGTGTTCAATGAGAATATGCGCGGCGGTAAGAATGCTATTTTTTCAGGCTATATGCCCGGGACATTTACCGGAGTCGGTGCCAATGGGATCTCCATCAATCCCATCACGGGTGAGAATGAAACCATGCGGCGAAATTTTTACTCAACCAAATTCGTCCAATTGGGCTCCTTTGCCCAAAATGGCGGTTGGAACGAAAAAACATCGAACTTTGTTATGTATTCAGAGGGAAAAATCAACGAGCCCCAAGGAAATAGCGGTCAAAAGAATTTTCGGAACCCCCTCGATTTCGGCGCCGTCGGAATCGATATAAACTCAATCAGATATTAAAATTCCTGGCTTGAAAAGAAGACCTAGCCGCCTCTATAATGTGGGTGTCTTGTAATCACCCCTTCACTCATCAAAAGGATCTTTTGTGGCTAAGAAAAAGGCTAAAAAGGCGATCAAAAAAGCACCTGCTCAAACGAAAAAGAAATTGGCGAAAAAAGCTCCGGCCAAAGCGACTGCAAAAAAAGTCGCTGGTAAAAAAGTCGCCAAAAAAGCGGCCCCGAAAAAAGCAGTGAAGAAAGCTCCGGCCAAAGCGGTTGCTAAAAAAGCTCCGGCAAAGGTCGTCGCAAAAAAAGCTACGACCAAAGCGGCGCCCGCCAAAGTAGCTCCTGCTAAAAAAGCAGCACCCGTGAAAGCAGGAAAAGAGAAAAAAGCTCTCGTTCCCACTGTGGAGCCAAAGAAACCAGCTCACGCAGCTGCGATCAATGAAGATTACACAAGTGATTCTCTGAACGATGATTTTGATGCTGAATTTGATGCGGATGAAGAAGAGGAAGGAGCAGCACCGGCAAAGCCAGTCGACGCTGAAGAAGATGAAGAAGAAGGATCTTACGGCTACGGCTGGGGCTATGAAGAGGGCCTCGATTCTCCCGAAGACGAGGAAGCCAAAGCTGAAGAAGAAGATGAAGATATTGAGTACGTGAAGGGCCCGAAGAAAAAGCCTGAAGAGGAAGAAGAAGATGAAGATGAAGATGACGAAGATTACTAGATAAAAAAATGGCTCCGGAAGGAGCCATTTTTATTTTAAGGAGAGCGTATGAAAAAACTTGAACTCTTTTATTTTCCCCAGTGCCCTTACTGCCAGATCGTTTTGTCAGCACTAAGAACCACTGGTCTTGAAAGCGCTGTTGAACTTCTCGATATCCACGATAATCCGCATTACAAGGAGAGACTCGTAAGAGATACTGGGAAAGGAACTGTTCCCTGTCTGTACATCGATAACAAGCCTATGCATGAATCGAAGGACATCGCGAACTGGATTCACAAATACGCGATGGAAGAACAGGACAAGAAGCCTGAATCCCGGAGCTAACAGGAGTTCTCGGTGGAAGTTAGAGACCCAGTTCACGGAAGTATTCCGATAGATGATGCGGAGAGAGAAATACTCGAGCATCCTTTTTTTCAGCGCCTCAGAAACATCAAACAACTTGGTTTCTCCGAGTATGTTTTTCCTGGTGCCACTCACACAAGATATCTGCACTCCATCGGTGTCATGAACGTGGCCTCGATGGTTTTCAATTCTCTTTTCAAAGGCAATCAGAGCTCGGAAATTCACCGTCTCAGAGAAACTCTCCGCTTAGGCTGTCTTCTCCATGATATTGGTCACGCTCCCCTCTCGCATTCCACTGAATCCGTGATGCCGATGGTGAGTAAGTTAAAACTACCGAGGGCGTTCCAGGAACCGGTCGACCGACAAGCGACGCACGAAGATTATACGATCAAGTCTATCGTGGACTCGTCTTTCACATCGGCATTTGCCAGCGTAAGAAGCACCTACGGCGTTCATCCCGAAGCGGTCGCTCAACTTGTGACCGGAGTTTGTCTGGATAAGGCGTACTTCACGGTTGCCGGCATCAATTATTTTCCACTCATGCACCAATTAGTCTCCTCAGAGATGGACTGCGACCGGATGGATTATCTCCTGCGTGACAGTTACTTCTGCGGAGTTTCCTACGGTAAGTTTGATCTTGATTGGATCATTGATAATCTTAAAATCTGCGTCGAAAATAACGATGCGTACCTAGGAATATCTGAGAGAGCAATCTCGACGTTCGATGATTTTCTTCTCTCGCGCTTTCACATGTTCATGATGGTTTATTTCCACTACAGAGCAGTGTGCCTCGAGCAGATGCTTCTTCGCTATTTCCAGAGTGGCTGGAATGAGTACAACATTCCTGCCGACATTGAAGCCTACCTCGAGCACGATGATCCCTACCTCTATAAAGTTCTTCGCATTTCAAAAAACGAATGGGCCCAGAGAGTCGTGAGAAACGACATTCCCAAAAAAGTTCTCGAAACTTTCGGTACCGTTCACATGAATCAGATGGAAGCTCTTGAAAAATTCTTCCAGTCTCAGAACATCGATTACATCAAGTGCTCGTCCAAGGGCCGTCTTTCAAAATACTACAGCGCGAGTTCCCCTCAGCAGACCTATCCGATGAAAGTCATGCGAGAGTCTTCACTTTCTAAAGATCACAGAACGATTAAAAATATTCAGGAAGCCACGGATCTCTTTCAGAAATATAGTGACTCTCACGCCGTCAACCGGATCCACTGCGACTTCGAAAAACTATCCCCCGATCATCAGAAAAAAATTCTCGAGATTATTCAGTCGTGAGCATGTATAAGTTTTTTCTTTATTTCGTGCTCACCATTACGTACCTCGGTTTGGCGAAGGCTTTGTCTCCGACGGAGGTCGGAGTCCAGTATCTTCAGAACGAAAAGAGTTTTTCTAAAATCCTTAAAGATCCTTCGGTGTCGGTCATTCTCATCGACACGCATTCGACGGGGTTTCTCATCAAAACCTACTACCAGAAGTATCGGGTCATCTCGGGGTACGATAACATCGAAGAAATAATCGTGCGGACGTCTCGCGAGTACGCCAAAAAAAATATCAAGAACGTGGGACTCTCGCTGTTCCGAAAACTAGAAAATAAAGAAGAGTATCTTCCCGTTCCTCCCGGGAGCCATTACGTTGGCAATGCGGAGTACGGTGAATGGCGGACAACCAAAACCGGAGTGGTGAAATGGTATTTCTGGAAAGCCTATAAAGATTTTCCCAAGTTTTTTGGCTGGGGGAAGTGGCGGCCAACGGAAGAGTTTCATCAACAGCTAAGAAATAGTCAGGTGAGTAACAAAGCGTTTTACGGGGTTGCCCAGGAGTTCGGAATTAACGGCCGAGTCACACGAGAAAACTTTCCTCATTTTTTTAAGTCCGAGCGAACGAAGCAAATAAACATGAAAGACCTCCTCATTGAATACTTCAAGGAAAATTTCTAATGGCCGAAATCTTTGACCGTCTGGTGATCCGAATTCTTCTCGCGGGCTTTGTGTGCCTGATGATTTATCTTTACCGGTATGCCCATGTCATTTTCTACCCCAGTGTCAAAAGACAAGTGCTGAAACAAATTAATCCGGCGGAAAATCCCGCGGACTCCCTTCACCTCTTCTCGCGCGTCGTCGGAATAGCGATCATTTTCTCTTCCATCACATTCAATGAGACGTCCGGATTTCTTCTCTCTATCTTCCACTTTACGGTGTGGGGCTCAATCTCGATTGTCCTCTATCTTCTTTCACTTTATATCGTTGAGAGCATCGTCTTTTATAACTTCGACTACACCGACGAAATCCTGAAACGTAAGAACATGAGTTATGCAGTGATCTCGTTTTGTCACGCCATCGTGATTGCCTACCTCACAAAAACCGTCATGGTTGAGGCAGATAATTCGATCGTGATCCTCCTCGTCTTGTGGCTTTACATGCTTGTGATCGTTGGCTTTTCAGTGAAGTACTTCACCTTCATTTCGAAACTCACCTTTAACCGTCTACTCATTCAGCAGAATCTCTCTCTCTGCTTTGCCTACGGAGGATTTTCTCTCGGTGCCGGGATCATCATTGCCAGTTGCTTTGATCAGGAACACTACGACATCACTGTGTACTGCATTCAGGTTCTTCTCAAAACGACTCTCTCTCTCATCATTTTCCCGATCTTTAAAAAAGGAATTGCTTACATCTTCCCCGTCAAATTAGGGAACGACCGTGGCTTCGAAGAGCAGATCGATATTGATCGGCAGAGTTACGGGTACGGATTTTATGAGGGTTGCCTCTTTATTTCGGCGGCAATCCTGACCACAATGATCGTGAACCGCATTCAGTTCGGTACTATTTACCCATTCTTCTAGATAGGGGCACCTCTGGTAAAATACCTGAAGAGAACGAACCAGAGGTAAACCATGAGACGGGCCAATAACATTTTCCAGCAACTCCAAGTCTTCGAAGCTGAAATCAACAGGCTCGAAAACAGAGTGATGGATCTTGAAACGAAGATCCTTGAAATGATCAAACTCGATAGGACTCACCTCATCCGGGTAAAAAACAAAGAAGAAATTTCTGATGACTTCATCATCTCGGGAAAAACTTATCAGGACTTG
>CANETG010000023.1 GCA_947440875.1 Bacteriovoracaceae bacterium | reverse complement strand
GGAAACTGAACGTAAGTTTTTGGAACTATCTCGAGGATCGAGTCTCGCAAAGAGAGGTCATTCCATACCTCGGAAAGCTAATTAACTCTTTATAACTCCACACTTTTTTGAGCAATTACAAAATGGACGTCAAAACTTTCGACATCCATGGAATTTTTACCATTTTTCCTTTGGGAGTGCTCGTGATGAGATACGCTTTCGGGAATCAATGAGGCGGTACAATTGAAAACATTTTTGGTCCTATTTGCATTTATGATCAGCTCAGTCGAAGCAAAAGAATTGATTTGCCCGACTCCTTTCATTAAAAATGTGAAAAGAGAAGTTGTCGCGCGGACGACACGCATGCAACAACAAACTCAAAGGACAAACCCTACCGACAAGAATATGCATTGTGCGGTTTCCTGTATCTTGACTCATCATTGTCACTCTACTGACGTCTTAGCTCTGGGTGTGGGAAAAGAAATCTGGGATGTTTTTACTCCCGGAGATGCCGATGTTCGTGATCTTCAGGCAGATATTCGTGGTATAAAACTTTCCACCTCAGGACGCGCGCGAAACAAAGCTGATTGTTACCAGCAATGTGATTCTTACTACCCTTTCTAAAATAATTTCTGTGCAAAAAAAAAAGGCCCCTTTCGGGGCCTTCCTTATACTGATTAACGAATAAAAAGCATGTCGTAAAACTTAGGCAAAGGCCACTGGTTATCCGGAATGATTTCTTCAATCTGGTTACAAATCTGAGCGATCTTCACCGATCTTGGCATGAGATCAGAGGCGATATTTTTTGCCATCGCTTCTTCATCACCTTTATGGTGAAGCTCATTAATGATGTTGGCCATGATGTTTGTTTCTTCATAGAGGGCCTTAGAAAGGACCGCAAGATCTTTCAGAAGATCAATTTCAAGGGATGAATCAATGCCTGCATCCTTAAGGCGTTTCACACCTTCCGAGAGCTGAGCTTTGTACGCAACCGCTGCCGGGAGAACCTGCTGACTCACCATTGCGCGAAGAGTTTTGAGTTCGATATCACGGCACTTAATGTAACGCTCAAGCATGACATTATGGCGAGTCATGATTTCTGATTCTTTAAAGACCCCAGTTCTCATGAGGAAGTTTGTTTTCTTCGCATCTTTGAGGACTGAAATAGCTTCCGGAGTTGTTCTCAAGTTTCCGAGGCCGCGTTTTTCAGCTTCTTTCACCCAGTCTTGTGAGTAACCGTCGCCGTTGAACACAATTCTCTGCGCGTTTCCATAAAACTTCATCACAACTGCGACAAGCGCGTCGTCAGAAGATTTTCCTGCAGCGATTTCCGTTTCGAGGATTTTATTTGTTTCATCAAAAATGTCCGCGATGGCGGCATTGAGAATCGAAAGTGGATACCCAATAGAAGCCGAAGACCCACACGCACGGAACTCAAACTTATTCCCAGTGAATGCAAACGGTGAAGTCCGGTTACGGTCCGTATTGTCTTTCATAAGATCGGCGAGCTGACGAGCGCCGAGATCAAGAATCTGACGAGCAGAGTGAACGTACTTACCACCAGAAACCATGGATTCAAAAATCTTCGTCAATGTTTCGCCGAGAAACACTGACATGATTGAAGGTGGTGCTTCATTGGCTCCGAGACGGTGATCGTTACCGTGAGAAGCGATCCCTGCACGGATAGTATCTGCGTGACGGTAGACAGCTTCTACGACTGTCGCAACCACGGCAAGGAAGCGATAGTTTTCATGCGGATCATGACCGGGCTCAAGGAAGTTGATTCCTGTGTCTGTCGACATGGACCAGTTAAGGTGTTTCCCTGAACCGTTCACACCTGAGAATGGCTTCTCATGAAGAAGACAAACGAAATCGTGTTTCAGAGCAACGTTCCGAAGCACCGTCATCACGATTTGATTGTTATCAGCCGCGACGTTAGCGTCTTTAAAAATCGGCGCCATTTCGAACTGACCCGGGGCCACTTCGTTGTGACGAGTTTTGGCCGGGATTCCCATTTTATAAAGTTCGATCTCGACTTCCGCCATGTAGGCCAGGACGCGCTCTTCGATCATACCGAAATAGTGATCCTCAAGCTGCTGGTTCCTTGAAGTCAGAGAGCCCATGAGCGCTCGTCCCGTCATCACGAGATCCTGGCGACCGAAGTAGAAAGCTTTATCGATCAGGAAGTACTCCTGCTCAGCTCCGCAGGTTGTGTAAACTCTGTTCACATCTTTCATGCCGATGAGGTTACAGAACTTCATCATCACTTCATTGATTTTAAGATCTGAACGAAGGAGTGGAGTTTTCGTATCGAGAGCATCGCCGTGATAAGAAACGAAGGCAGTAGGAATCACGAGTGTTTTTCCATTCGATGATTCTTGAATAAATAATGGTGAAGTTAAATCCCAAGTCGTATAGCCGCGGGCCTCGAAAGTCGCGCGAGATCCACCATTCGGAAATGAGGAAGCATCTGGTTCACCCTGCATGAGCTGAGAAGCTGAAAGTGCTTCAATAGGTCTGTCGCCGTCAAATGAAAGGAAGGCATCATGCTTTTCTGCAGAAGCTCCCGTGAGCGGCTGGAACCAGTGACAAAAGTGAGTTGCACCTTTAGCGATCGCCCACTCGAGAACTGAGTTCGCTACTTTAGTCGCGAGTTCGCGATTGATCGTTTTCTTACCTTCAATCACTTGCTTCAACGTTTCTTTATCTTCAAGAGAGAGAGATTTTGAAAGATGATAGTTGTAAACATTTTCGCCGTAGTATTGGCTGACTTTGAGATACTTACCCTGCTCGTTAACAGGCACAGTACACTTGCGAGTTTTGCGTCCATACACGGTGAGTTTAGCGTCTTGTCTCGAATGATTGGCCATAGCAGTTCTCTCCTAGAAGTTTATATCTTGCTCAAGTATAAATGTGTCGTAAGTTTGGAACAACAAGACAAATTGGTGTTCGAAAAGAATTATGTCATACGAAACGTTTCGTCGTGTTTCAAGACAAAGTCACTCGGGCGCAAATGCCTTTAGATTCTCTTTAGGCTAATGCTGTTACGCGGGAAGCCCGACTGATTGACTTCGAACCTTTTCATCGAAATTAAGCCCCACCGATTTTTGGATTAGCAGGGAAAAACCCAAAAGCTTTTTCCGCCAGGGCCTTGTTACGGATGGCAATTTCTTTGAGAATTCTGGGGCTCCCTGATGGGATGACTTCGAAGCGTTCAACTTTACCAAGCCGAGAAACGATTAATTCGTAGGATGAGTTTACGTCAAGGAGTGAGAGGAGGTCTTGCGCGTCTTCTTTCAAGAATCTTAATCCATTCAAGAAAATCAATTCATCACCTGGGTTAATTCCTGATTTATAAGCAGGAGAATCAAGATGAACCATTTTCACAATCGCCCGGTCAGCGGAATATTCCCAGTCAATTCCAAGGTACGGAGTTTTGGGTTCATGCCAAATTAATTCACAGCCCATTCGCTTCATGACGGATTCGAAGTCGATGTCTTGGGTCGTTTCAACCATCGTTGAAAATGACGTGAGAACCTCATCACCCCCGAGAATTTTCACCATGTCGTAAACTTCTTCTCGTGTCACACCCTTGTCGATATTATGTTTGTACCGATCCCAAAGAAGAACAAGAAGATCATCAACTGACTTCCCTTTTTCTAAGAGCAGTGAATGAAGTGCCATGAACGCGAGTCCACCTTTTAAGTAGTAACTCACAGAGGAATTTTTAGCGTTCTCGTCCGGACGATACAGTTTAATCCACGCATTGAACGAACTCATTTCCAGAGAGTGAAACTTTTTCCCGGGAGTCCCGTTGAGAATATCAAGATTTTGTTTTACCTGATCGAGATATTCCTCCAGCGAACAAAGCCCCGAGCGGTACACGAGAAGATCATCCATCCAGCTCGTGAGCCCTTCGGCGAGCCACAGAAGTGTCGTGTAGTTTTCATTCAAATAATCAAATGGTCCCAGTTCAATCGGGCGAATTCTTTTGACGTTCCATGTGTGGAAATATTCGTGGGCAACCAAAGAGAGGTAGCCGATGTATTCACGTCTGATGCCGAGTTTTCTTCCATCGTATTGGAGCACCGTTGAGCTCGAATGCTCGAGGCCTCCCCTGATCTTCGGACCGAAGTGAGTGAGAAAAAGATACTGGTCATACGGAAGTTCATTTCCGAAGTGGGCCGCAACCGTTTCCACAACTTTTTTTATGTCTTTCTTGAGATCTTCATGATGAGGAAAAGTTGTCCCGTAAAAAGCGAGGTGATGCGGTTTTCCGAGTGCTTCAAATCCGTCCGTTTCCTGGCAACCAATTTCCACCGGGCAATCCAAAAGATCATCGTAGTCTTTTGCCTCATAGAGAAATTTCTCTCTGACTTCTGAAACATCTTTCATCGAAGTTGAGAGCTTTGACCAGACCGGTGGAAAACGGAATTCGATCGTTGGTGTCGGTAATTTTTCCCCCATCACACCCACGAGATACGTGGGCCCATGGAGAAACGCATGGGAAATATTCACGTGGGAGGTTCGGACCGTCAGTTCGTTCAGATAAATGACGTAGCTCACCTGAAAATTGGCAGTTGGCGTTTTTAATTGAGATGAATTCCAGTCTAATTCCCAAACACCCTTTGCCTTCTGAGTATGAAAAATGACCTCACCATTTTCCTGCTGAAATTCAATCCGCCGGATGTGGCGAGCGTATTCACGCATGAGGTACGATCCCGGACTCCATGAGGGAAGAAAAACACTTAACTTTTCGACTTGCTCCGGTCGGCTAAGTTTCAGTGTCACTTTCACCAGGTTCTGTTCCGGACTTTCAATTTCGACTAAGTAGTGAGCTTTCATCATGACCCCTGTTTTTAAAAGGATAAGGGGGAGCCTTCTGCCTGACAATCATCAAAATCTCTGATAATGTGAACTATGGAAAAAGCCCTCTCCCCCTCTGATATTCAACTACTGATCACCGATAGCGCTGTCCGCCAAATTCAGCTGATGCAAGATAATGACTATACCCTCGAGGGACTTTTATTCCGGATCAAGATTGGTGGAAAAGGCTGCGGAGGATTTACTTACGACACCGGATTTTCTGAAAAACACGCTGATGATCTCATCATCATCAAGAAATATCCCATGATTGGAGCGGAAATAACGATCCTCATCGATCCTTTTACTGCTTTCTACACTCAGAAAGCCACACTCGATTACCTCCTCGATACTTCTTCCCATGAAGAAGGGTTTATCCTGAACAACGCTGCCGATGGTGAGCATCAGGGGAAATTCTATAAAGACCAATCTAAACTTCCACCGTGGGCGAAAAGATGAAAGAGATTTCTCTGGATTACCGTTACCTCAAAGCTTTCATGGTCACCGCTCGGCATTTGAATTTTTCTAAGGCAGCTCAGGACCTAGGGATCGCTCAATCGGCGGTCAGTCGTCAGATAAAACTTCTCGAGGAGTCCATTGGCCAGCAGCTCATTATTCGTTCATCAAAGAGAGTGCTTATGACGGAAAAAGGTCAGGCACTTCTGGATCATCTTTCGGAATTCGAAGACAAACTCCAGGAAATTTTCTTCGGTCATATGAACAAGACTATTAGAGTGGGTATCCTTCACGGGCTGCTTGAAACTTGGTTCAATGATGTCATGGTTGAGTTTGGAAAAACATCAAGTCATCAAATGTCGGTTGAAGTCAGTAGTCTTGAAAATCTCAAGGAAAAACTCCATAACGGAAAATACGATCTCATCTTCACCACCGAAAATATTCAAAGTGAGCTCGTCAGTTCGCTGAAACTTTTTGAAGAAAAAATGGTTCTTGTGAGTAAGGCAGAGATCAATCCCAAAGAAGCTCAGAATTATCCTTGGGTAGTGTACTCAGAGCACGATCATCTTTTTCAGCTCTTTAAAAAGCGCTCACAGAAAATTGTCGTCGTGAATTCAATCACGACGATTCAGAAGCTCGTGAAAAAAGGTCTAGGGATTGCTATTGTTCCAGGACACACGATTGAAGGTGAAACACTTAAGGTTTATGAATTGAAAGGGCTGCCGAAACAACACATTCATCTCTCTACTCTCAACTTCAAATCAATTCCGGCGCACATTAAGGGTCTTGTTGATCTCATTAAAAAGCGTCAGAGCTGACGAAACTTATTGACGCTATTTACTTTGAGTCAGATTTGCACGACAATTTAGACTCATGATAAACCGAGCCATTAAGTTACCAAAATCACATAGCTTTTTCCTGTTCGGAGCAAGAGCAACTGGAAAATCAACTCTCATCAAATCATTATTTGATATAAATTCGATTAGTTGCCTATATCTTGATCTCCTAGACCCTGGAATAGAGAGAAGACTCGCAACTCATCCAGAGCAACTCATCGAAATGATCGAAGCGATTAAACCGACACCAGACTGGGTCATCATCGATGAAGTTCAGAAGATTCCTAAACTTCTAGATGTTGTTCACAAAGTTATTTTTGAAAAGAAAATTAAATTTGCACTGACTGGTTCTTCAGCGAGGAAACTCAAGAGAGATTCCGCAAATTTACTTGCTGGCAGGGCGTTCAGTTTTTACTTATTTCCATTTACATTCTTAGAGATTGGGAATCAGTTTGATTTACATAAAGCTCTCTCGTACGGATCACTCCCAAGTGTACTCCAATTTTCTAAGATTCAGGACTTAAAGCGCTACTTACTCTCGTATGTTCAAACTTACATAAAGGAAGAAATTCTTGTTGAACAGCTTGTCAGAAATATTGACCCTTTTAGATCCTTTCTCGAAGTTGCAGCTCAATCTAACACTGAAATAATTAATTATACTTCTCTCGCAAAAGAAGCTGGGATTAATGCAAAAAGCGTCGAACGCTACTTTTCCATTCTTGCAGATACATTACTAGGATATTTTTTAGAACCCTACTCAAAGTCGGTACGAGAACGCCAGAAACGTTCACCTAAGTTTTATTTTTTTGATTGTGGTGTTGTTAGGGCAATATCCCAAGAAATAAACCAAGAACTTCTTCCGTCTACTTTTGAATATGGAAAATTATTTGAACAGATGGTTATATGTGAATTTTTCCGCCTGAATCAGTATTATGAAAAGAACTGGAAATTTTCATATCTACGGACTGGAGCAGGAGTCGAAATAGATCTCATTATCGAAAAAGGTAGAAAGAAAATTGTACTAGTAGAGATCAAGTCAGCTGCTAGAGTACACAGCGACCATTACTCCTCGCTTGTTGGGCTCGGGAGCTCATTTAAAGATGCAACAAAATATCTTCTTTGTTTGGAGAAAATCCCTCGAGAAGTTGATGGCATTAGAATTCTTGAGTGGAGAGAAGGTCTTCGTGAAATTTTTGAACTTTAACATAACTCTATCGATGAAAAGAATATTGTCGGCAGAAGTGGCAGATGTGTTGC
Source organism: Bacteriovoracaceae bacterium (assembly GCA_947440875.1). Taxonomy (GTDB): domain Bacteria; phylum Bdellovibrionota; class Bacteriovoracia; order Bacteriovoracales; family Bacteriovoracaceae; genus Peredibacter. The sequence goes on along the minus strand of CANETG010000023.1, from coordinate 9,986 downwards.
GAAGAATTTATTTTACGATTTTCTTCCAGCAACAGCTCAATACGAAGTCCGATGGAAATAGATAAAGCGTCAGAGCTGACAAGTCGTCTTTCCGCTTAGAATTTTGCCGTCTTCACAAAGTGTGACTTCAAGAAATTCTTTTTCAGGTAGTGCTTTCAGCGAATAAAGTTTTTCTAACACTACGCCAGAACCAAATCCCGTTTTTTGAGCAAAAGGCCAGCGGACCTTGAGCCCAACTGTTTCCAATCCAGGGGGGACGCCGAAAAGAGTTCCCTCTTCATTCTGTGAAGGAAGTCCACCTTGGCTCAGCTCGACCCAACGTCGTTGAACAATTTTACGGTCCTCAATTTGAGTGTAAAGCATGACCATGGCACCGATCGCTGAAGCGTTCGATTTGATTCCGTGGAGGTGAACTTTGATCGACCGCTTGCCCGCGCGTTCGGTCCGGTTTTCGAACACATAAAGTTTCTCAGCGATATCAGCTCTGCGAACTTTATTCTGAGACGTGATGAGATCCGGGAGACCGTCTTGATTGAGATCCATTGTGATCGTTCCCGTCGGATTGACCATGTCAATTCCAGCGCGAGAGCCGATGTTCATGAACGCTCGAGTTTCATCCTGTTCGAAAAGAACTAACCGCGAGTACGGGGGAAATCCGGAATTATCAACGACCAAATCGACGTAACCATCAATATTGTAATCGAGCCAAATCGCCCTTCTGTCTCCCTGGTTCCAAGATTCTGAAGTGGCATCTGAGAGGTATTCCGTTCGCGTGAAAAAAGGCGGAAAAGTTTCTCGAGTACCTGTAAGGATGCTCGATTTATCAACTGAATCATTGTCGTAAGCGTGAGAAAGAGCACCGAGAAAAACATCCATGATCCCGTCGTCATTGTAATCCGTGCACGCCGAGAAGAAACTTCTTCCGCCCCCGGTGGGAATGAGACTTCCTTCAGGATCGGAGCCGTAGTTTGAGACCGTGCCTACGTCATCAAAATATCTATCGCCAGTGTTGAGCTCCTGGAGATTCATCCACAGTTTATTTTTATACCCAGACGACGAAACCGTCATGATGTCCGGAAATCCATTCTGATCAATATCACAAGACGATGATCCATACGTGGGCCTAGCATTTTGTGGGTAAAGCTGGCCCGAAGTTTTGGTCGCCTCACCTTTTAAAAGTGGAGTCACTTCAACGAACTTCCCTTTCACATTTCGAAAAAGTCTGTCCGCCACTGGAAGGTGCTGACCTTTTTTCGTTTCAAACCAATTCCCGATAAAGAGGTCGAGCCACCCGTCGAGGTCGTAATCAACGACGGTGAGTGAACTGGAAGGTTCCGCTGGAGTCGTAAAAGCGTCTTTGGCCTCTTTAAATGAAAGAAAGCCCTTCACGACTTCACCGCGGTAGTACTTGATGGGAATCTGACTCACTTCAGATCTTTGATTTAATACGACCGAGAAGAGATCTGGGACAGTATCTTTATTCACATCCACAATCACCATGAACGATGATTTAAAGTCCTCAGGCAAAGGATCGATCGGAGAAGTTTTAAACCGCTTCAGCTGCGGATCGAAAAGTAGAAACTTCGGACGCGAATAATACGTCGGAAGAAGAACAAGGTCAGTGAAGCCGTCGAAATTGAAATCGATGGCGTTGAAACTCACTGCTTGGTATCCGGAAAGTCCATACGCCTCGGTTTTATCCGCGAAGAGGACGCCCTCTTTTTGGGTCGGACCGTAATCCATGGCCTGAACTTTTTTAGACAAGGAACTGAGCTCTTCATCGAGAGCAATAGATTCTTCGTCTACACTTTTTTTCTCCAGTTTGGGAGTCGAGCAGGCGAGAGGAAAAACAAGGGCCCCGATGAGGAGCCCTTGGGAGATTTTAGAAATCAATGATGTCAAATCCAAAGCCGTCTCTTTCTGCTACGTGCTTAGAAATTTTTGGAGTGAGCTTGTCGTAACTTGAAGTGAGGCGAGCGTGGTTCTTCGTGAACTGCTGGTGCGAATCACGGCAAATCGATTCGGTCATGAGAGTGACATAATCTTTATCACTATCAGAGACATCTTTATTATTAAGAATAGCAGTCGTACGTGAAAGCACACAAAGCTGAACGTAAAGTTCAATTGTCATGTTCGCGATCCGAAGCTGAGCAAGCTCATTGCCGATAATATTTTTGCCGTATTTCATGATCGTGTTTTCAACGGAGACGGAGAAATCTTTCAGCGAGTGGGTGAATTTCTGAGAGTGGCGCTCAAGGCTCGGGTGACACTTTGTCAGAGTCTTCGTCGTGAACTGTTTTGTGATTCTCTTTTTGGCAAAATTCGTAAGGACCCCCAATGACTTAATAGGATCCTGGAGTGCCTTGGAAACATCCGCGATTTTCCCGAGCTCTTTTAGATCATCCGAAGGCCCTTTGATTCCTGAAAGCGCAGTGAAGATCCGAAGGATTTCATTGGTCCCTTCAAAGATTAAATGAATCCGTGAATCGCGCATGATTCTTTCGTACGGATACTCTTTCATGTAAGCGTTACCCGCTGCGATCTGAGTCGCCTTATCAATCGAATCCCAAAGTTTTTCAGAGCCATAGACTTTGCAGATAGCAGATTCATGCTCAAAGTGCATACCCTGATTGATTTTTCCGGTGGTCATGTACACCAAACACTCAGTGGCGTAAGTGTTCGTCGCTATCGCCGATAATTTTTCTTGAATGAGACCATAGTTCACAATGTAATCACCGAACTGCTTTCTTTCCTTGGCCTGCTTTGTTGCAAGAGCAAGTATCATTTTCATTCCGCTTACGGCGCCCGAACCGATCGAGAGTCGTCCAGAGTTGAGGACGTTCATCGCAATTTTAAAACCTTTTCCAAGCTCGCCGATGATGTTTGCCGCTGGCACTCTGACGTTATCAAAATAAACCGCGCGCGTTTCAGAAGCACGGATCCCCATCTTGTCTTCTTTCTCACCGAAAGACACACCCGGCATCTCTTTTTCGACGATGAAGCAGCTAATTTTTTCTACTTTATTTCCCTGAGCATCGGTGTGATCAGTCTTGGCAAAAACAGTGTAGAAACCGGCCAGGCCAGCGTTTGTGATCCAAAGCTTCTGCCCGTTGATGGTGAAAGTGCCATCATCGTTTTTCACAGCTTTCGTTTTGATCGAATAAGCATCTGAGCCTGAACCAGGCTCAGTCAGGCAGAAAGCAGCAAAAACTTCGCCTGTTGCGAGTCTTGGTAACCACTTTTTCTTTTGTTCTTCGTTACCCTCGTTGATCAAGGCCTTGTATCCGATCGATTGGTGAGCTCCCAGAGTCACACCGATGGATGGATCTATAGCAGCGATCTCGGCAAAAACTCGGGCGTAGAGAGTTGAATCAAGTCCAAGACCTCCGTACTCTTCACCCACGGTGAGTCCGCAAAGTCCAAGCTCACCTAAACCTTTAAGAACCTCCGGTGGGAGTTTGGAATCCTTATCAAATTTGGCAGCATCGATTGAAGCGACTGCAAACTTTTGAATCGCATCGGTCATTGCCTTGGCTGTTTCTTTTTGACTCTCGGAAAATTGGGGAAAGGGAAAGACTTCATCTTCGATAATCTCGCCGTAAAACATACCAGCGACGATTGAAGGAATTTCTTTACCCGTGGGATTAGTAGCCATATGAGCCTTTTATTTTGTGTGAGATAAATTACTATTATTATATGAGGGCCCTAGAATCAAAGTACAGAAAAACTCCCTCGACAGGATTTCCTCATCGAAGCACCACCTCTAATTGCCCCTACCGGTATCCGACTATCCCTGTCGCTCTTTCTCTCTAAGAGAAGAACTTGCACATCACATTAAATTTGATGACAATAAATTGATGATAAATAAAATCAAAGACTTCCTTAAAGCTAAACTAGGGCGAAAGCCGCCAATGGATTTACCTAAAGAAGAATCGTCAGATGTTGATCTCAACACTAATACCAAATTAACTAACCCATTCAATAAGCTCAAACTACCTCGCCTGGGCCTCAGAAATATTTTCGGTTTAAAAACCATGAAGCTCCCCTCTTCACAGAAAAAAGAAGCCGCCGGACCGGTTCTTTCCCCTAGTCTCGCCAAAGCAATTGATAAATTTTATTCACGGAGTTCTCGAGAATCAATTCACCAAGCAGCGCTGGTCATTCTCGTCTGCGGATTCACTTGGACCGTGGGAAAGATTGCGGCACTTGCTCTTAAAGGCCAGCCCAATGTAGCACCTCCTCGGGAGTATGCTCTTGATATAAATCTCGAAAATAGTTTTAGTCCTATTTCGCTCGGGCAGGTAAAGGGAATCAATCCCTTTCGTACGAACTCTGTCGGATCGAAGAAAAAACTTGCTGACGTAAAATGTGAAGAGGCCACTCAAGCATCAACTCTGGGAATCAAGTTAGTCAACACTGTTGTTCTCCAAGACTCGGTGAAGTCAATCGCCAGTGTTCAAGTTAGCGGTGACAGAGACCTTCTCGAAGTCAGACAGGGAGATAAAATCTCTGACATCGCTGAAGTTTTTCGGGTCACCAGGCTTTCCATTCTCATCAAAAATCTTCAGAGCCAAGTTTGCGAATCAGTCTCTTCAGATAAAGGGTTCTCTCGCGGCGGGAGTCCGATCAACGTGATGACTCCCTCTCAGAGTCGTCAGTTTAAAGCTTCGAAGAAGATGTCGGGGATTGAAAACGTTGGTAATAAGTTTCAAATTAAAAAAGGTCTTCTCGACGAGAAGATGAAAGATCTTCAGGCCGTTCTCACTCAGGCACGGGGAATTCCCATCACTAATTCTGATGGTACGATGTCGTTCAAAGTGGTCGAAATTGATCCTTCGGGAATTTTTCCTTACCTCGGAATTCAGGATGGTGACACCATCACTTCGATCAACGGCAAACCCATTTACAGTCTTAATGAAGTCATGAATTTATTCGGAAGAATAAGAAACTTGGATCAACTTTCTCTCGGCATTAAGCGCGAGGGAGCGGACTCTACTCAAGAGTACTCCATTCAAAAATAAGGGTATCACGATGAAACCTTCAGTCTTGTTTATTGCATTCCTCCTCTTTTCAACTGGAGCTGATGCACAATTCAACAAGTATCGATCTCAGACAAGGTTTAATAATCCGAGTCAAAGACCGCCCACAAATGATGCTTCTGCAGCTCAGCCAGAAGCGGACACAATGTCGACCAAAGATGCGGCCGCTGCTCTCAAGGCTGCTGAGATAATTGAAAGTGAAGGTGATGAAGCGGATGCCGATGAGTCTGCGTTCAGTACCGACACTGAAGATGAAGCGAATCAAGAAACTTTCGGTAACCGCCCAGGGAACACTCCTGCCAATCCAAAAAATCCAAAATACGTGAACCTCAACCCGGAAACAGCCTTCGGTCCGGAAATCGTGGAGAGCTTTGACTTCCCTGATACCGACATCATGGAAATTACTCGTCACATGCAGAAGCTGACCGGGATTAATCTCATTCTCGATAAAGACGTGAAAGGAAAAGTTTCCATCATCGCTCCGACACCCATTACGGTCGGTGACGCATGGAAAGCCTATCTCGCTGCCCTCAACATGGCCGGCTACTCACTTATCAAAACGGGTGCATTTTACAAAGTCATCAACTCCCGCGATATCCGTTACACACCCACTAAGATTTATACTGGGAACTATACACCTGATACTGAAAACTACGTGATGAGAGTTATTTCTCTTAAACACGTTTCGGCGGCAGAGATCGCGAGAAACTTTCGTCCCTTCATGAGTCGTTATGGACGCATCATCGATATCAAGCAGACCAATACAATTATCATCGCCGATACCGGCTCAAACATTAATCGTCTCGCAAAGATGGTAAAATTTCTCGACGTCGCTGGATTCGATGAAGCTCTTCAAATTGTGAGGGTGAAAAACTCATCGGCACAAGAAATTGCAAAACTTCTCGATACTATTTTAAAAGGTGGCTCAGGTGCCGCAGGTGCACGCCCAGGTGCTGCGACTCCCAGATTTTCAGCCGGCGGAGGTGCATCGGATTCCACAAGTTCGATTTCACGAATCATCGCTGAACCAAGAACAAACTCTATCATCGCGATGGCAAACGGCGAAGGTGCCAAACAATTACGCGAACTCATCGGTAAACTCGATGTGAAACTTGTTTCATCGAGTTCAAATCGTGTTCACGTATATTATCTCAACTACGGTGACTCAGAGGAACTTTCAAAGACTCTGGGAAGTATCGTGAGTGGCGCTGCGAGCCCTGGTGCCGGCGGAGCAACTGCCGGAGCTGCTGGCGGAGCGTCCCGCTTCTCCTCTTTTTCGAGCGGTGGCGGCGGAGACAATCCGATTTTTTCTGCAGAAGTAAAAATTACTTCTGATAAAAATAACAACGCCCTCGTTGTGACTGCCTCGCCGACTGACTGGTTAACACTAAAAGACGTGATTAGTCGCCTCGATATTCCTCGTGATCAGGTCTACGTCGAGGGCCTAATCTTAGAGGCAAACGTCACAAAAAATCGTGCTTTCGGAGTTGAATACGCCGGTGCTTACGGGCAAGGAACTGCACAACGTGCGGGATTCCTCAACTCAAGCTCTTCGCAGTCTGGACTTCTCGGACTCCTCACTTCTGGTGTTCCACAATCCGTTGGTGGTCTCGTGGCCGGTTTCGGTATTGGGCCGTCTCGGAACGTTGAATTTAAAAATCCAACCACGGGAGCTTCGGCGGGATCTGCTCGAGTCAACGCAGTCAGTGCGCTCATCAAAGCCATCGCTTCGCATGGTTCATCGAACATTCTGGCGACTCCGCAAATCCTTGCGATGGATAATACCGAGGCGACATTTGAAGTCGGTGATACGAACCCGATTCAAAACCAGACTATTGGTCAGGGTACGTCAGCTTTCAATACGGTCGATCAGGAAGCGAAGCTGACTTTGAAAATTACTCCGCAGATTAATAAGGTGACTCGTTTTGTCCGTCTTAAAATCAATCAGAAAATTGATGACTTTAAAGCTTCACCATCCGGTGATCCAAGCCGAGGTCTCCCGAAATCAACTCGCTCTGCCGTGACAGAAGTGATGGTGCGCGATCGGGATACGATTGCGATGGGTGGTCTCCTCCGTGACAGAGAAGTTGTCCAGAATTCTAAGATACCAATCCTAGGTGATATTCCGGTATTGGGATGGCTTTTCAAAAACAAATCCCGTACAGTTGAAAAAGTAAATCTCCTTTTCTTTATGACTCCGAAAATTCTTGCGCCTTACGCGAAGACAGCATCCGTGAATACTCGGGAGCTTCTCAATAAGCGTAAAGATGGTATGAAAAATATGTTCGAAGAAGATGAACAAGATCCGAATAAGACAGTTTCTGAAGATCTTTCTGCCAAGCTCGATAAGCAAGTCGAAGGCCCCCTCTATGATCTGACAGAAGCTGAGCTTTACAAGAATCTTAATAACCAATCCGTCAGTCGCGAGAATGACGAAGATGACACAGAAATTGATACTCCTGATTATCAGGACATCAAAAAATCTGTTGAATAGGTTGATCTAAAGCATGCATAACGAGATCCTTAGAACTATCGAACAGACCAAAGAAAAGATCGGGGAGCTCCTGATCCGCCACACCTCACTGACAAAGAGTCAGCTCGAGGAAGCTCTTGAGATCCAGCGACTCGATGGTGGTCTTCTGGGTGAAATTCTTTTGAAGAAGAATTTCATTCTTTCGCACGATTTGATCAAAGTGGTTTGTCATCAAATCAATATTCCGTATCAGCTCGAATTCAAAGTGGAAGATATAGATCCCAACGTCGTGAAAGATCTATCGATTAACTACGCTAAACACCATGAAGTTTTGCCCTGCTTAGAAACGGATCATCAGGTCACGGTTTACGTCGCCAACCCGTTTAACTTCAACGTGCTCAATGATCTTCACATGATCTTTAGAAAAGAGATCAAGATCATCGTCACGACTCCTATCCGGATTCAAGACGCCATTAATAAAGTGTACGAAAAAGCGAACCGCAATCTCGTCGACTCTATTGAAGATGAAACTTTTGAAGAAAATTTAGACCTCGAAGGCCCGATCGACATCCTTGATTCAACGTCCGATGAAGCACCCGTTATTCGCTTCGTGAACTCGATTATTTTTAGGGCCGTGAAAGAGCGCGCTTCAGATATTCACATCGAGCCATATGAGCGTGAAACAGTTTACCGATTCCGAATTAACGGTGTGATGACCGAAGTTCTCCGTCAGCCGAAGAAAACCCATTCTGCGGTATCTTCCCGTATTAAAGTCATGGCACGCTTAGATATTGCCGAAAAACGACTTCCGCAAGATGGGCGCATTAAAATTAAAATCGCTGGTAAGGACATTGATATTCGTCTTTCCACCGTCCCGATTCAGTCCGGCGAGCGTATTGTTATGCGGGTCCTTGAAAAGAACAATACAGCACTCAATCTCGAGACCCTCGGTTTCCGTGGAAAAATACTCGAAGGATTGCAAGAACTAGGCGCAAGAAAGCACGGAGTCCTTTATGTGACGGGACCAACTGGTCACGGGAAAACGACGACCCTGTTTGCACTCCTTGATCGGATCAAAACTCCCGACAAAATGATCATCACTGTGGAAGATCCCGTCGAGTATGAAATCCCTGGTATTTCCCAGATCCAAGTGAACCATAAAATTGAACTATCGTTTGCTGTTGCTCTTCGCTCGATTCTTCGTCAAAACCCAGATGTGGTGATGATCGGAGAAACTCGCGATAAAGAAACGGCAGAGATCGCGATTAACGCTTCTTTAACCGGTCACTTTGTTCTTTCTACTCTTCACACGAATGACTCATCATCTGCCCCAACTCGTTTGATCGATATGGGAGTGCAGCCGTTTTTGATTTCCTCATCCCTTGCTGGTGTTCTTGCCCAAAGACTCATTCGAACACTTTGTTCTGCGTGTAAGCAAAGATCGACACTTTCAGAATACGAAATGATGATCCTTGATATTGATGTCGTCCCGGATAGTGCCACTATATTTAAACCTGTCGGCTGCCCGCGCTGCTCGAATACGGGGTACTCCGGACGAACTGTGGTGTCTGAACTACTTCTCATGAACGACGAAATCAGAGCACTCATCATCCAAAAAACAGACGCGGCTACCATTAAGAAAGCCGCTGTCAGAAATGGCATGAGAACACTCCGCGGAGATGCTCTGGATAAAATCTTCGAGGGGATGACTTCCGTTGAAGAAATCATGCGCGCCATTAACTCCGAACAAGAAGGCTGATTTCTATGCCGATTTACGCCTACAAAGGAATGGATCGTACTGGTAAGGAAGTGAAGAGTTCGATCAACGTTGAATCGATCATCGCCGCCAAGACCAGAATTAAATCAATGGGCATCATGCTGATTGATATTAAAGAAGAACGCGCCAAAGGGACAACCGCTGGCGGGAGTATGTTTCGCATCGGTGGATCCGTTTCCGTTGATGATCTTGCTCTCATGACGAGACAGCTTGCCACTCTCATTCGTGCCAAGATTCAAATCGTAGAAGCTCTCCAGGCACTTGTCGATCAAGTAGAAGATCAGAACCTGCGTCTGGTTCTTTCTGATCTCCGTCAGAAAGTCAATGAAGGAGCATCGCTTGCCAAAGCACTCGGCGATCACCCGAAAGTTTTCAACAACATTTACATCAACATGGTAGAAGCGGGCGAAGCTTCAGGGACCCTCGAAATTGTTCTTCTTCGCCTCGCAGATTTTACCGAGGCACAGGTGAAACTCAAAAATAAAATTAAGGGTGCGATGACGTATCCCGCGATCATGGGTGTTTTTGGTTTTGGAATGATGAACGTCATTTTTATTTTCGTTATTCCCAAGATGGCCAAGATCTTTACCAGCACGAAACGCGAACTCCCGCTCATCACTAAAATTTGTATCTGGATCTCGGAATTTATGCAGGGATACTGGTGGGCAATTATCGCAGGGATGATCGGTAGTTTTTT
>CANETG010000022.1 GCA_947440875.1 Bacteriovoracaceae bacterium | reverse complement strand
CACCACCACACAGACGTGGCCCGGATCCATGTAGTAATACTTCGATTCAAAGCCGAGCTGTTGAACAAGCCAGTGAAAACCTCGGGCCAGTGTCCAGCACACTCCGCCTGCTCCGAATTCCAAGCGTTCAACGTAAACCGGAATCGGTACCAGGTGATCGAGGAATTCGTAGTAGTCCGCAATCCGCGTGTGCGTCTCGAAAGGGACCTCATGCTGGTGAGCGTGGATGAGCTGATTCAGATACGCCAGAGAGGGCTCCAGGATCGGGAGCTTTAAAATTTTCAAATAGAGTTTTAAGTGGTCGTCGGGTTTAAAGCCAAGGTCAAAGCGCATGCGACATCCCTCGCTAGCTCGCCTTTTCGACTTCCGCTTCGACCGTCAGTTTTGAGATTTCCTCATAGCGCTCGATGATCTCGTTGATGATGCCTTTGCATCCCACGCCGAGCATCGAGTTTCTGATGAAGAGCGCCGCTTCTGGCTTCATGAGGTCACCGGGGTTCACGAAACAAACTTTCTTTCCGTTGATTGGCATGTGAAGAAAGTTACGAAGATCATTTTTGCAGAACTCCCAGAACTCCGCGTGCACAGAGTTCTTGAGGAGTTCGTCGACGTTGGTTCCGTTGTACTTCGTCGAGTTCAAAAGACGATAGATTTCCCCTAAAGGAATGTAGTCGCCGTACCCAGTCACTCGCGCATGAATTTCATGCATGAGAGTCATGTTCAAAATGCTTTCGAGAATACGAAGGTAGCTCGTCGCCGTCCTGTTCATATCTTGAATGAAAACACCTTCTGCCCACATCACTTGTTTTTGGATGAGTGCCGGAAGTTTTTTAAAATTTTTCTGCGGGATAGTGTACGTCACCCGCTCGCGATTCTCCCAGCCTTCCATCGACTTGGAGACCATCGGATTTTCCAAAACCAGACGTTTTTTAACTCTATTCTTACTAAAGTAGTGCTCCGTCGAACGATCTTCTACAATGAGGGGAAAGCGAACGGCACCCGTCGTTGGAGTGAGCGACTTCACTTCAGTCCCAGGGTAGAAATGATTTTTGATTCCGAGATCGGCAATTTTCGTCTTCGTTGCATTCACATCACTGCAAAGCAGATCCATGTCGGTGATCTTAAACCAGATCTCCACTTCTTCATTATCGTAGACGGCGAGAGTTTCATCTCTTGCCGGAGTATTGGTGGCGACGTCATCGACTTTGGCGATCCAAAGATGGGTGAAGTCTGAAATAAAGAGAATCGTTTCTGCGCCTGATTTTTTATTCTGTTCGAGGACTTCTTGAAAGTTTCCCACATTCAGAGGGTCAAGTGACGTGGTCATTTTAATTTTGCCCCACCACAAATGCGACATGTTGTCTTTCAACAGATGATAAAACTCATGGGCCTGGGTAGGGTAGTCGGTCACTGGCTTAATCAGTGGATTAAAAACGATATAAAAGTGGAAGGTAGAAACCATGAAAAACCCTTGAAAGAGAGATAGTTTTATTATCGTCATAAACGCTCCTTCTCTTGATGAAAATTGATTGCCGAGCCTCGTTTTTCAGTGGGTTGGAGAGGGTCACAGAGGGAGAAAGTTCACATCCCTTGCCGACATATGTTAGGGTTTACTCATGAGAGCACCAAAAATCGTCCGCTTGATTATCTTTCTCAATATCCTGGTTTTCATGCTCTGGATCGCTGCCGCTTACTTGGGGAATGTGAGTTTCATGATGGATCACTTTCTGGTGAGTTGGAATTCACTAGCAGAGGGACGAATTTGGACGCTTGTGACATCGGCATTTTCTCACAACGCTATTTTTCATATCGTCATCAACATGTTTGTTCTGCGCGGATTTGGGAGTGTAATGAGTTTAGAAATGGGAGAAAAAAAATTTCTTTTTTTTTATCTCCTCGCCGGCTTGGGAGGCTCCCTTGCTCACTCGCTCGTGGCCGAATTTTGGATGCACCAACCAAGTCTTCCCGCTCTCGGGGCCTCAGGGGCCATCGCGGGGATTATTCTTTATTTCAGTTTTCTTTTTCCCGAAGAAAAAATTCTTATTCTGGGGATCATCCCCGTGCGAGCGATGTGGGGAGCAGTGATTCTCGTTGCGTATGATGTGTGGGGACTACTTGAACAAACTCGCGGCGGCGGCTCATTCATCGGGCATGGTGCTCATTTGGGAGGAGCGGCGATCGGGATCTGTTGGTTCTTAATTGCGAGTGCCACAAAACGCGGCCAAAACCGAGGCGATTTCAACTAATCTTCTTGTTTTCATCATCCTTAACTTATCAAATTTCCTATCGAGGGATTCTGGACCCTATACTTCATTTGCGCCCACGAACTATTCCAGGAGGTACGTATGCAGGACACAAGTAACTCAGAGATGCTGAGATACATGGTGGAGCTAGAGAATTTCTCACCAGGTCTGTGTTTGTTTCTTATCTCCCACATTTAAGTCATTGAAGCGACCGTGCCTGACTTAAGGTACGGTCGGTTGTTTTAGGGCCTTGTTTTCTTCATGACGACTTGAATTTCTTCTTCAGTTAAAATTTTATTTTCAACAAACGCTCCGGTGAGATCTCCTGAAAAAAATGCCGCAGAACCATCGTCTTCGGCGCCCAGCGAGATGCGCAGAGAGGGAGTATCGGAAGTGGAGGATCGAGAAAAAACATGTTTCCCGAGTGCGCTGACTCGCTTTCCGTTCACGAAGAACTCTTGTTTTTTTTCTTGGTAATCAATCGTAAGAGCAAGGTGCTGCCAGATATTTTTTTGCGCCAAGCCTTCTGACGTTGTGACGTTACTGGCTTCATCGCTGTCATCAGCTCTTGCGACTGATTGAAAAGCTCCACCGGCAATGATTCGAAATCCCGCGCGCGATTTGATGTCATTTCCGATCGGGCCTCCGACGGAAATATTAAATAGATCTTGAGTGGTGGTGAATTCACCTTTGGGACGAATCCAGAGCGCAAGAGTTGCTGTACTGGTACTGCGAAGAATATTTTCCCCACCCTGGACTTCAAAGTATCTGCGCTCAACGACTTTTTGACCCGACACTATTGTCGGAAGACGGCTTGAGCAAGAGGACAAGACAAAAAGAACAAAGATGAGTTTTCTCATACTGGAAAGTTTACTCGGAAAGGTCTCTTAATGCGTATTGTAAAGTTTGGGCGCTTGGGTAAATTATGATAGCGTTTCCTGATGCAGAAGAAGCTCGTTCCCGATTATGTTGAAAAACTTGAAGTTTACCAGGCCGGAAAGCCGATCGAAGAACTCGCGCGCGAAAAAAATCTGACGAAGATTTCAAAGCTAGCGAGTAATGAAAATCCGCTCGGGCCTTCTCCATTTGCCATTCGTGAAATGACGAACGCACTTTGGGATATTCACCGTTATCCGGATATGTTCGCCCACGAATTAAAAAACGAACTCGCTTCGCTGTATAAACTAAAGCCTCAAAATATTATTCTAGGCAACGGGTCTGAAGGAATCATGGGCTACATCGTTCGAGCTTTTCTTCAACCGGATGACGAAGTTGTCACATCTGCGAATACTTTCATCGGATTTCTCATCCTCGCCAAATCCGTAGGGGCCAAACTCATCCAAGTTCCCCGCCGAGAAGACTACAAGTACGACGTCGAGGCGATGGCAAAAAAAATCACTGAAAAGACGAAGATTGTGTATATCGCCAATCCGGATAATCCGACCGGTACGTACATCACAAAAGAAGAATTTGACTTTCTCATGAAGCATGTCCCGGCCCACACCATTGTCATTCTCGATGAAGCCTATTTTGAATTTGCCCAGTCGATGTGGGATTACCCTGACTCGATGAACTACCGTTACGACAATGTGATCACTCTACGGACGTTTTCAAAAGCGTACGGCATTTCTGGGATTCGTTGTGGGTATGGATTCGGTCACGACTACTTGATCGGAAATCTTCACAAGGTGAAACTTCCCTTCGAGCCCGGAACGATCGCGCAGAAAGGTGCTTACGGCGCTCTTCGCGATTATCCGCATCTCGTGAGGACTCTCGAAAATAATAAAAAACGTTCCGAAGAGCTCTTTATTTATCTCCGGAATGAAGGCTTCTCCCCTATTCCTTCGGTCACCAATTTTATTACGTTCAAAACGGGCTCCGAAGAGGCGAGCTTGTTTTTGTATAACGAGCTTCTTAACCATGGTGTGATCATTCGCCCACTCCGCGCAAATCTCATGCCGGATCACGTCCGCATCTCTCTTGGTACAAAAGAGGAGATGGAGCATTTTTATGCGGCGATGGAAGATGTGCTCCCCCGTTACAATGAGAAGTTCAGGAGACCCGCATGAAAGTCTGTACCTACAAACGCTCAACTCCGTTTGGGGAAATGAAACGCCTCGGATTATTTTTCGGTGATGAGACCATCATTGATATCAATCTCCTCTGGCAAACAGAATTCTCGCGCCAAGGCTTTTACAGTGCAGAGAATCGCGCTGAAATGTTTGCCCCAAAGTCTCTGGCCCAATTTCTTCGGATCCACCAAGACGCTTCGATTTCCATGCTCCAAGAATCTCTGGAGCTCTATAAGAAACTCGTCAAAGAAGGAATCACTCAAACTGCTTTTCATCTCTCTGATGTCAAAGACATGAAGTACTCCGCTCCGCTCGACGAGATCGCGATGTACCGTGATTTCTACGCGCATGAAAAACATGTGAAGATTGGTTTCGAAAAAAGAAATGAATTGGTCCCTCCTGCGTGGTACGAAATTCCGGCCTACTACAAAGGTGGGAACACTGGATTCATCGGTCACGATGAAATCATCCCATGGCCGTACTATTCGCAGCAGCTCGATTACGAACTCGAACTTGGTGTCGTAATAGGCCGCGATGGAAAAAACGTCAAAGCAAAAGACATCAAGAAACATATTTTTGGTTTTACTATTTTGAATGATATTTCCGCTCGGGATATTCAGCGAAAAGAAATGTCGATTCGTTTGGGCCCCGCCAAAGGCAAAGACTGGTGCTCTGTCATGGGTCCAGTCATCGTGACGTTTGATGAATTCAATTTTGAGGAACCAAATCTTCTCATGACTGCATCCGTGAACGGCGAGGAATGGTCTCGCGGACAGTCCGGTGACTCCCATTACTCGTGGGGAGAAATGATCGAGCACATGGGAATGGAAGAGTGGATTCGGGCAACGGACTTTATTGGTTCTGGTACAGTGGGCACTGGTTGTGGTCTCGAGCTTGATAAATGGATTAAACCTGGAGATCTTCTGGAACTGTCGATCGAGCGGATCGGAACGCTAAAAAACATTGTTGGCACACCTAATAAGAAGGTTTGATATGGCCGAGAACTTTAAAGCCTCTGGAATTTATACGAAACAGGCGCACGTAAAAATTCCAGAAGGAACGTACGAGGAAGAGCACGGAAGAAAAGGCTTCTTCGGTCGCGTTTCTCACCTTTACCGTCAGAATATGCCGACGGGATGGTCAAATATTGAGGGTGAACTCAAGCCCAGAAATCTTCCGCCCCTCTTTGGGGATAAGAATTTTGAAAATCGTTTTGTGAAAATGCTCTTTAACCACGACGTGGAAGTTTCACTCGGCACAAGAACAAAACCGTTTGAATCTTTTTTCCGAAACGCTGATCATGACGAAATGTATTTCATCCACGAGGGTGAAGGGAAAATGGAAACGACTTTTGGTCATATTCCTTTCACGAAAGGGGATTACATTATCCTTCCGCGAGGCACGACTTATAAAACGTATTTCACGAAGCCCTTGAAGATTTTGAAAGTGGAATCGAAATCAGAATTCGAAGAACCCGCTCGTGGAATTCTTGGCCCCAACGCGCTTTACGATCAGACAGCAAAATTCGTTCCGGAAGCGGCCTTAGGCACTGAGAGCGCGAAAGATTATCCGATCGATATCCGGTACCGGGGAAATAAAACGCGCATGACGTATCCCTACAATCCACTTGATGCTGTGGGATGGAAGGGATCGCTCTATCCGTGGAAACTTTCCATCTATGATTACTGTCCGATCAATTCTCATCGCTACCATATTCCGCCATCGGGACACACGACGTTTGTGGGGCAAAACTTTATCATTTGCTCATTTGTGGCCAGACCCCTTGAGCACTCGTCCGAAGGGGTTTTAAAAGTTCCATTTTTCCACAGTAATATCGATTACGATGAAATTCTTTTTTACCATCAGGGTAATTTCTTCTCGAGAGATAACATCGACGCGGGTGCGATCACCTATCATCCGCAGGGAATTCATCACGGGCCTCACCCGAAAGCATTCGCCAATGCCAATAAGAATGAATTCACTGATGAATTTGCAGTTATGATTGATGCCCGAAATCCGCTGGAGATGAGTCAGGAATTTAAGCGCTTTGAGAATAAAGATTACTGGAAGAGCTGGATGACGAATTAATCCGACTGCACTTATCCGGATTCGCTTTCCTCTTTCGGATTTTTCAAAGCATGCGAGAATAGGGCATTCACATTACTTAAGGACGCCCATGAAAAAGTTGATGCTCCCCCTCCTCGCCGCGCTTTCCACGTCAGCGTTTTCTTCTGACATTGAATTCCAAGCACTCACAAAAAAACAAGTCGAAGATATAACGACGGAATTCGCAGTTAACTTTTCTCATACCGTTGTCGCTGCTCCCGAGACGGATGGTCTGTGGGGAGTTGAAGTAGGAGTCATCGGAGGTACTACCGGCTCTCCGGAACTCAAAAATGCCGTCAACGACGCTGGTGGAGACGGAAAAGATTTCAAATCTGTTTACCACGCTGGGCTCGCTGCGCGGGTGCACATTCCTTTCGATCTTTACGCGGAAGTTTCAGTTCTTCCTGAGAGAGAAATTAGTGGCATAAATGTGGGAGCAAGGTCCCTAGGAGTTGGCTGGAACGCAGGTGCTTCTTTTGGGCTCCCACTTGATCTTGCCATCGGCGCCAACGCCTCTTCTTCCGCTATTGATTTCGAACAAGATATTAGCGGTGTGCCGGCAAAAATTGATATCGAGTCTACCACACGTGTTCTTTACGTCGGTGTCAGTAAGTCATTCTTATTTGTGACACCCTATGCGAAAGTCGGAACCGCCAGGCAGGAATCAGACGTCGAAGTCAAAGGGGTCGGGACAATCTTCGGGTATACTCTGAAGCAAAAAGATGATGCCGAAAAAACTGGCGGCTATCTCGCCGCAGGATTAAATCTTCAACTCTTTTTCTTTAAACTCGGTTTTGAATACCAGCAAATGCTGGATGTGAAACGCGCCTCAGGCAAACTCTCCCTCGATTTTTAAACATTCTTTATGACGGGGGCGCTTGCCGTCCCCTGAATTAAAATCAATGCCTAAAGAAAATGAAATTTCCCTCACAAGAATTTTCGATGCTCAAACGAAAAGTATTTGGAGCGCCTGGACTGATCCGAAAAAGCTCGTTCAATGGTTACCGCCCACGGGTCTGACCATGGAGTGCAGTCGCGCTGACGTAAAAATTGGCGGGGCAGTTGTCTTCAAGATGACAGATGGGAAATCGATCAACATATTCGGACGATTCCAGTACCGCGATCTCGTGATCGATAAAAGAATAATGTATGTTCAGGAGTTTCTGGACAATAAAGGGAATCTTTCACGACATCCGATGCTTCAAGTTTTTCCCTCGAGACTGCTCGTGATCATTGAGCTCAGTGAAGAAGGACATTCTCAAACAAAAGTCATCCTTAGAGTGGAACCAAATGGTGCTTACAATAAAGAAGAGGCAGAAGCTTTCAACGGTCACATAGGCGATATGACAATGGGCTGGACAGGATCATTTGATAAGCTCGATGACCTTCTCTGAGGAGTTCCATCTCATCTTTTGCCAAAGTTCGGGGACGATGAATTTCATTTGGGGATAAGACTGATTAAGGTCTTTCTTCACTTGTTCGAGATCAACATGAGGAAGATATCTCGTCTTCTCAAAATCAAAACTTAAAAGAAAATTATCAAAGTGGTTTGCGATGAACACTTTAGGGTTCAGAGTTTTCGCGTAACCATTCACGAGTGGAGTGGTATCACTTTTCGTGACTCCTTGGATGTAAATATCGACGGTTTTGACATCGGGACGATAATTTTTTAAATCCTGATCATCATCATGCGTGTTGTGGAAAATAATCACTCCTTCTGGATGCTCGATCAAATAAATCCACGTGCGGCCTGCTTTATAGTCCCAAAAATCAAAATGAAAATCTTTCGGAACGTCACCCGGCACAAAATCAATACTTCCAATGAGCGGGACATGATCTCGTTGATACGCGGTGATTGTAAATTTGCCCACTCGGAAGGATTTATTCACTTCAAGGGTATTTGTCAGTAGGTTGGGGTCGTAGGCTTTCGCAATTGTCTCGAAGTTTTTGTCGGTGTAAAAAACCGCTCCCGTTTTTTTCGTCATCGCCGGTGCATCGACGATATGATCGTAGTGTGAGTGAGTCACAAGAACAGCATCGAGCCGTTTCACGTCAAGTTTTGCGATGACTTTATCGAGTAAGATTTCATCGGACTTGAAATCAGAGACACCAAGCCAATGAAGAACTCCGGGCCTCGTCCAGGCCGGATCAACGAGGATTTTGGATTGGCCATCTTCTATCAAAAATGAAGCCACGCCGAGCCAACGCATTTCTAACGCCCCAAAAGCTTGGGAAAGTGGAAGGAGTAGAATCAAAGTAAAAAATAGGTTTTTCAACATCATTTGATCTCTTATAAGCTAGATGTATGAAAACATATCAGACCAACGGTGCCTTCGCCGAGAATTATAAATTTCTCATTAGTTCAATCATTCCCCGCCCGATTGCAGTCATCTCTTCGAGAAATGTTGATGGAAGCAATAATCTTGCTCCCTTTTCATTCTTCACTGCCGTTTCTGCCCAGCCGATGATCATCGCCTTTTGTCCGATGCTTAGAAGCTCCGACGGACAGTTTAAAGACACAGTGAAGAATATCCTACGTGAACGTGAGTTTGTGGTTAATTTTTGTACCGAGGATAATTATGTGAAAGTGAATCTCGCCAGCACTGAACTTCCTTACGGCGAGGACGAATATACTTTTTCTGGGCTCACACCGATGGAATCTCAGCTGGTGAAGGCCAAACGAATGAAAGAATCGCCGGTTCAATTCGAATGTGTTTTTCGCGACATGATTTGTTACGGAAAAACTCCTGGCTCGGGATCGCTCATCACAGGTGAAGTCAAGCTTGTTCACGTTGACGATTCAGTCATGCAGGACGGAAAGATTTCAACGGAACTGTTGAAGGCGGTCGGTCGTGGTGCGGGAAATGACTGGTTTAAAACTGACAGTCGTTTTCAGATGGAACGGCTCACGAAAGCTCAAATTCAAAAATAATTAGTCGCAAATCACATCCGTCCGCGAAAGCAGAGACAATTTTGATGGTACCGGAATCTACCACTCCATACCTAATCCTTAACCCGTTCCATGTGGTCATTATCATGCTCCAGCGGTGGTGGTTGCGGATGGCTCGATAGTTCTCCGCGCCCTAGTCCAACGCCTCGAGTGGCCCTCGCGAGAACATTCAAAGGAATTTTTGGAGACCGATCTGCTTTAAAGAGCCCGTTGGTTTCTTGAAATGTATCCGTGAATTGAGTGTAACAGAAGCCACAGAAAAGCTCGATTCGGTGAATTGCATTCATGAGTTCTTCGTAGCGCCGACGAAATTCGGAGGCCGTACTCGTTTCTGAATATCCCCAGGCCTTCACAATTGCTTCGTGAGGCTCGGTGAATTTAATTCCCCCAAATTCCGTGAGCATCACTGGTTGATCCTTATTGCTGTAACCATCAACCGTAATCACTCGACCAGCAGGTCGGTATTTTTTAAAGACATCATCCGGATTTCCACTGAAGGAATATTTTTTGAGAATTCTTTCTGGTTGATCATCGTAATCGTGAATCCCAATGATATCTGTGGCGATGGCTTCCCAGCCGTCGTTACCGATGCAAGGCCTGGTGGGATCGAGAGTTTTTGTTAGATGGTAGAGGGCTTGCACACAACTTTGGTGCGCAATTTTATCCGCGAGATCAGGGACCCCCCATGATTCGTTGAAAGGAACCCATACAACTATCGAGGGATGATTGACGTCGCGCTCGAGAACTTCAATCCACTCGCGAGTAATTCTCTCTACGGAATCTTTTGTGAATCGATACGCACTTGGCATTTCACCCCATACGAGAAGCCCCATCTTATCGGCCCAGTAAAGAAAGTTCGGATCTTCAACTTTCTGATGTTTTCTCACGCCGTTAAATCCGGCAGCTTTTGTGAGCGCAATATCTTTAATAATTGCCCCTTCGTCGGGTGGAGTCATGAAGGTCTCTGGCCAGTACCCCTGATCTAAGACAAGTCTCATGTAATACGGACGACCATTGAGCATGAAACGATCGCGATTGAATGCAACTGATCTTAAAGCAGTGTATGAGAACACGCGGTCAACGAGTTCGGTTCCGCTCCAGAGTTCGAGTTCCAAATCAAGAAGAGTAGGTTTCTCCGGACTCCATAAAAGTTCATTCCGGAAGTCGTCGATCCCGGGGTCTGACATCGCAATCCGACGATGGACTTCATTATGAATAACTTTATACCGATCATCAGCGAGAAGCTGTTCACCATTTCTGAGTTTTACTCTGAGTTCAAGATCAAAACGAGGAGTCCCATCGACCCACGCTTCCAGCCCAATTTCCCACCTCTCTAGAAGTGGAGAACATTGAAGCTTACTCATATAAGTGAGAGGAACTTCTTCGATCCAGACTGTCTGCCAGATGCCACTGGTCCGCGGATACCAGATACTATGAGGTTCTCTTTGCCAGTCCTGTTTTCCTCGGGGTTTTGCGAGGTCATGTGGATCATCGTCTGCGCGCAATTGGATGAGCTGAACGCCGGTGCTACTGAGTTCATTGGTAACATCAAAACAAAAAGGAGTGAAGCCTCCGTGATGATCACCTAGGAGGAGTCCGTTTAACCAAACCTTAGCGCTGTAATCAACGGCACCGAAATGAAGAATGTAGCGCTTTTTTTCTTTCGTAAATTTGAATTCTCGCTGATACCAGCACCGCGGATGAAAATCTGTATTTCCAATTCCGCTGGCTGGCGTTTCTGGAGCAAAGGGAACCTTAATTTTAAGCGTCCAGTCTTTGACTTCATTCGGTTTTTGGAAGAGTAAGCTGTCGTCAAACGCGAAGTCCCAATCACCGTTCAATGATTTCCATTTATCGCGCCTAAATATTTTCCTCGGGTGATTTGCCCCATCACCGTCCATAAATTCCACTTCGGCCATGTTCACACTCCTTAAAAATCAGCGCTCATTTTTGAGTGTCGCGAGTTATTTCAAAAGCTGTGCCCTGATTTAAATAAGTCGAAATAGTTTGGCACTCTTTTGGCATCCGTTCCCCGCGCCTGGAAATCACATACAGCTGGAGCTCATTTCATGAATAAACATTGCGAAACGTCGGATCTTTTAGTTTTCTCTCACTTACGCTGGGATTTCGTTTTCCAGCGTCCCCAGCACTTACTTTCTCGCCACGCGATACATCGCCGAGTGTTTTATTTCGAAGAACCGGTTTTTGGGATGACAGATATGCCACGTCTTCATTTAAGAGAGACGGCCGAAGCAGTTCAAGTGGCAGTACCTTATCTCCCCTCAAATATAAAACCAGAAGATGTAGAACCAGCTCTTCGAGATCTCGTCGACGAACTTATTTTTGAAGAAGATCTTTCAACCTACGCCGTTTGGTACTACACGCCGATGGCACTACCTTTTACAAGGCATCTTGAACCTATCAGTACGATCTTTGATAAAATGGATGAGCTTTCGCTTTTTAAAGGTGCGCCTCAGTCACTCATTGATATGGAAACAGAGCTTTTGAAAAAAGCTGATCTCGTTTTCACTGGCGGGCACTCCATCTATCAAGCGAGTAAACACAGGCATCACAATATTCATTCCTTCCCGAGCTCGATTGATTACGACCATTTCTCCCAAGGACGTCTTTCCCTCATTGAACCAGAAGATCAGGTCAATATTCCTCATCCTCGGCTCGGCTTCTACGGCGTTTTTGATGAGAGATTTAATACCGAGCTTTTAAAAGATATCGCTGCTCTTCGGTCCGACTGGCACTTCGTCATGGTGGGGCCAGTGGTGAAGATTGATCCTGAAACTTTACCAAAAGCTTCGAACATTCATTATTTAGGAAAAAAAGATTATCAAGCGCTTCCCCTTTATCTCTCGGGCTGGGATTGTGCGATCATGCCTTTTGCGCTGAATGATTCAACCCGTTTTATCTCACCCACAAAAACACCCGAGTTCTTAGCTGCGGGTAAACCATGCGTCTCAACCTCCATTACTGATGTCGTAAGTCCGTATGGAGACATGAGACTTGTCCACATCGCGGACACTGCCGAAGAATTTGTGAAGTGCTGCTCTCTTGCGATGAAAGAGCGAAAAGAGATGGAGAACTGGTTGAGCAACGTTGATTCATTCCTGGCAGGAAACTCATGGCAAGAGACTTTTCTCCGCATGGCAGAGCTTGAAAAAGATCTTCCGAAAAAAAGACGAGAGTCCGTCAGGATCGAAAGAATCGTTCCGACGACGATCGCCGTTGGTGGAGCGCACTGAGTGAAACCACTAGAAATGTGGACGGGTCTAGAGTGCACATTAAATCGTGTACATGATAGATACGTCGACCAGTGCGTGAAAAACGGACACGATGAAAGGATTGAAGATCTCCACTTGTTCGCCGAACTCGGTGTAAAAAAAATTCGTTACCCATGCCTGTGGGAAAAAACTGCGCCAGATAATCTGGATCATTTTAATTGGACCCAACTCGACGAGCGCTTGGCCGAACTGAAGCGCCTAGGGATAACTCCCATCGCCGGTTTTCTTCATCACGGAAGTGGTCCACGCTACACAAGTTTGATGGATCCCGAATTCCCCGAAAAATTAGCAAGGTACGCTCGTGCGTTCGCCGAAAGATATCCGTGGATAGAGGATTATACTCCGGTGAATGAAATAAACACGACCGCAAGATTTAGCTGCTTGTACGGACATTGGTACCCCCATCACACATCGGATATGTCCTATCTTCGAGCGCTTTATCAACAGGCAAAAGGAACAATCCTGGCGATGAAAGCGATTCGGGAAGTCATTCCGAAAGCTCGTCTCATTCAGACCGATGATCTGGGCCGCACACAAAGTACTGATGAATTAAAATATCAAGCGATGTTTGAAAACGATAGACGCTGGCTCGGTTGGGACTTTCTGTGCGGGAAAGTCGATGAGAAGCTTCCGATTTTTTGGTACATCACAAAATACGGTGATCTTACTCACGATGAAATTCGGTGGATGAATCATAATCCCTGTCCACCCGATGTGATAGGAGTAAACCACTACCATCTTTCAAATCGCTATCTTGATCACCACATGGAGCTCTATCCCGATTGGTCACACGGAGGAAACGGAATTGAGCGCTACGCCGACGTCGGCGCAGTCGATACTGGACAAGTAGATCTTCCTTCACCTCAGTCAGTTCTGATGGAGACTTGGGAAAGATACGGAATTCCAGTGGCCGTGACAGAAGTCCACACGATGGGGAATCGTGACTCGCAAATGCGCTGGCTATTTGAAATGTGGAGGGCCGCCAAGAAAGCGAGAGCTAAGGGCGCTCATATCATCAGCATCACTGCCTGGAGTCTTCTCGGCACCTACGATTGGCACAAACTGTGCACACGCTGCGAAGGGTTCTACGAGCCTGGTGTTTTTGATCTTCGATCACCGGATCGGAAACCAAGACACACAGGTCTCTCAAGACTCGTAAAAGAATTAGCAAATAAAGGTGATTCCGATCATCCGATCCTGAAAAGACCTGGATGGTGGAGAACTCCAAGAAGGATTTTGTGGGCGCCAACGGAAGGCGCGTTCTCTCCCGTGAGACTCCGAAGTAAGTTCCCGCCAATTCTTATTACGGGTGCAACAGGTACTCTAGGTCAAGCATTCGCACGGATTTGCGGAGCGAGAAATATTCCTTATCGGATTCTCAAGCGCTCAGACATGGACATCGCCGACATCGCCGAAGTCAGACGAGTTCTGGGGCGAATAAAACCCTGGGCAGTGATCAATACTGCCGGCTACGTAAGGGTTGACGATGCAGAGGAAGATTCTGAAAAATGTTTCCGAGAAAATGTCGATGGACCTTTTCATCTCGCGACCGCCTGTGCGGAAAGAGGAATTCCAATCGTTCACTTTTCTTCCGATCTTGTTTTTGATGGGACTTCATCTGAGGCGTATCTTGAAAGTGATCAAGTGAGTCCTCTCAACGTGTACGGAAGATCGAAAGCAGAATCCGAGGAAAAAGTTCTAATCGTGAACCCAAGAGCGCTCATCATTCGAACGAGCTCATTTTTTGGCCCATGGGATGAGTACAATTTTGTTATCCGCACACTCCGCCATCTTTCAAAGAAAAATGAAGTGATCGCCGCGAGTGACTCAAAAATGTCACCCACCTATGTTCCCGATCTTGCGAACGCGACCCTAGATCTTCTTCTTGATGGAGAGCGAGGGATTGTCCACCTGACCAATCAGGCCGATTTAACCTGGCAAGAATTTGCCCAAAAAGCAGTGGATATTGCGCGAGATAAAATGGCCGTGGAACCTTCACGCATCATTGGGAAGAGTATGGAAGAGCTCAACCTCAAGGCCATGAGGCCAAAGAACTCGGTTCTGTCGAGCGAGCGGTACACCATGCTCCCCACTCTTGAGAATGCCCTTGAAAGATATATTGATCAGCTGGAAGTTCAGACTGCCCAACAGGAGATGATAAAATGAAAATACATGTCGGAATCGCAGGCGCAGGCTTCGCCGGTGCAGTCCTTGCTCGAGAACTTGTTGAGAGCGGTCGATTCAGAGTCACCGTGTTCGATGAACGAACTCACGTCGCAGGAAACTGTCACACTGAGCGTGATGAAGAGACCGGTGTCATGGTCCATGAATTTGGACCGCATATTTTCAATACGAGCCGTGAGGACGTTTGGGAGTACGTCAATAGATGGGGGAAATTTGAACCATTCGTAAACCGAGTGAAGGCACATACGGCCAAAGGGGTCTTCGGGTTACCAATTAATCTTCTTACCATCAATCAATTCTTTGAGAAAAAAATGGGACCAGCAGAAGCAAGAGATTTTGTTGGAGGACTTGGGGATGATAGCATAACAGAGCCAAAAAGTTTCGAAGACCAAGCGATGAAATTTTTAGGAAAAGACTTCTACATGAACTTCTTTTACGGATACACCAAAAAACAGTGGGGGGTTGAACCATCAAAACTTCCAGCGTCTATTCTCAAGCGTCTTCCAGTGAGATTCAATTACGATGATAATTACTATAATCAGAAATACCAAGGTATCCCCGTCTCTGGATACACCGAAATCATAAAACGCATCCTCGATCATCATGAAATTGATATTCGGCTCGGCACTCGCCTCGAGCCAGAAAGAAAAAAAGATTTCGATCATATTTTCTGGAGTGGACCGATGGATGGATTCTTTAAATTTCAGCTAGGACGCCTGGGTTATAGGACATTGAAGTTCGAAAAGTTTGTTGAAAACGGTGACCATCAAGGAAATCCGGTGATCAATTACTGTGAAGAGGAAGTGCCTTTCACTCGGATCGCTGAACACAAGCATTTCGCGCCATGGGAGACTCATGAGAAAACGGTTTGCTTTAAAGAGTATTCTGCACTCTGTGGGGAAAAAGATACACCCTATTATCCGCTCAGACTCAATGATGACAAAGACCTCCTAGAAAAATATGTCCACATGGCAGAGGAAGAAACTAACGTTACCTTTATTGGTCGCCTTGGGACTTACCGCTATCTCGACATGCATGTCGTGATAGGGGAGTCTCTGGATCTTGCGCAAACGTGCATGACAACTGAGAGCCTAAAGTGGCCAAAGTTCAGCACACATCCTCTCGCCTAGGAGATTCAAAAATGAGAATTCTCGTTACCGGTGGTGCCGGGTATATCGGAAGTCATGCTGTGAAAGAACTTATTCGTGCTGGTCATCAGGTCCTTGTGATTGATGACCTTTCGAATGGTCACAAAAAAGCAGTGGATCACCGGGCGACTTTCATCCGTGGATCGACTCAGGATTCTGATCTCATCGTGAGTAAGATCAAACTTCATGAAATTGAAGCAGTCATGCACTTCGCAGCAGACATCGAGGTCGGAGAAAGTGTCACTGATCCCTACAAATACTACCGAAATAATTTTTCGAACTCAGTCCTTCTCCTGGAAGCTCTCAACACTTGCGGAATTAAAAAATTTGTTTTTTCATCAACTGCCGCTGTCTATGGGAATCCCGAGCTTAGTCCAGTTAAAGAAACAGCGGCAAGAATGCCTATCAATCCATACGGCCGCTCAAAAATGATGACGGAAATGGCGATCGAGGACGGTTGTCATGCCTACGGAACGGGCTACACAATTCTTCGCTACTTTAATGTCGCCGGAGCTTCAGTGGATGCAAGCATCGGCGAGGATCATCGGCCTGAAAGTCATTTGATCCCACGAATCCTCTGTGCTGCAAGGGAAGGCACAGTGGTCAAGATTTTTGGAACGGATTATGAAACTTCAGATGGAACATGTGTGAGAGATTACGTTCATGTCATCGATCTCGCTCGAGCGCACGTTCTTGCAATCGAGAAAATTATTCCAGGCAAAGGGAACATTTATAATCTTGGGTCTGAGAATGGGTTCTCAGTCCAGCAGGTGATTGCGGCCTGTGAAAAAGTCACAGGACGGAAAATAATCATCCAACAAAGCCCCAGACGAGCAGGTGATCCTCCTATCCTCGTAGCAAGTTCAAAAAAAATTCAATCCGAACTAGGCTGGAAACCTCAGTATCCGGACATAGAATCGATTGTTGCTCATGCTTGGAATTGGCATACCTCTCATCCTGAAGGCTACGAGACTGAAATGGAGGAAACACATGATCCACTCACGGAAACGGCATCAGAGGAATACCGAATGGCAGAAACTTACCGATACTTGGGTGAGTGAAACTCACGTCGGCTTCGAGACTCACTCAAAAAACCTTCAAATGATGAGTCTGGAACCGCGTCACAGACTCTAAAAAACCGTTTAAATCGTCAGTTTCATAAACTAAAAAATAAATCGCTCAGCCCTGCGCTTCTGCGCGGAGCATTCACACCCTTTCCTGTGGTCAAATCTTTCCCCTGCTCTTAGAATTTTTATATCAAATTCTGAGGAGCCTCTATGGGATTAATTCTCAAGCAAATCTTTGCCTTTCTTAAGCTGTTAAACTCGGACACCGGAACCATCTCACTTGCCGCCGGCATGACCTGCGGATTTATTTTAGGGATGACACCAGTCTTATCGCTTCACAGTCTGATTATTTTCATGATCCTATTTTTTTTCCGGATTCAAATCGGTGCGGCACTCGTCACTGCGTTCTTCTTTAAGTTTGCGGCCTTCCTTCTCGACCCTCTGTTTGACACCGTCGGAAGAAAAGTTTTAGAGATGCCTTCTCTGGAACCATTCTTCACCAAGCTTTATAATATGCCACTCATTCCTTACACGCGTTTCAACAATTCGATCGTGATGGGGTCTGCAGTCATCACCTTTGCGCTTTCACCATTTGTCTTTATTCTCTGTCAAAGTCTCATCATCAAATACCGCGTGACGGTGCTCGCTCGCTTCAAGGAGACCAAGCTCTGGAAGTACGTCGAGGCGACGAAGTTTT
>CANETG010000021.1 GCA_947440875.1 Bacteriovoracaceae bacterium | reverse complement strand
GGCTTCAAGATTATCCCCACGGCGGTTAATCCCCCGATAAGGATCCGTGTATTGAGACCTTGGGTTATGATTGAAATAAACTTCCACTCCAAAAGCGGAGGAAATAAGAAAGAAAGAAACGAGAATCGAGCTGAAATATTTCAAAAACGACCTACTTATTAATCTTACTAATACTTGACATAAATTCTCCTAATAAATCCTACTCGTCATCCAAAATCCTCTTACTTTGCAAAATCTAAACAGTTTTTGCGCCGCATTAAGAACATGAAATAAGTGAACTTCATTTTTAATTTGGCCAGCCGAAGAGAAAGTATGGGTCCATGGAGGACTCATACGAGGGAATCCTTATGATGAAAAATCTCATCCTATTAGTCGCTCTTTGCTGGGTAAGTCTGTCTTACGCAAAACCAGACGTGGTCCAGGAAGACATGAAAGACGTTGAATCCTACAAGGTTGAAAAACCAGCGGTAGAAGTAAAACGCGAAGTGGCGGGTGGAAAACAGAAAAAGGCAAAAAGAGCAGAAGTACCTACTGAGGAATCTGAGACTGATTCTGAAGTACGCTACTGGCAATACTCGGAATAACAACCGGACCCGCGTCTTTATTCCAGAGATTCACTTTCTCAAACTCACTCTTTAATTGTCCGCAGGCGGCGAGGATATCGGTACCTTTCGTCGTGCGGATCGTGCAGGTAAATCCTTTCTTAATCATCTGATCCAAAAACCACATGATCTTCTGTTCTGTCGGACGCTTGTACTTTGATCCGGGGTATTCGTTGAACGGAATGAGATTGATTTTGGATTCTTTCGGATTCAGAAGTTTTGCCAAAGCGTCGACGTCTTCCTGCGTATCATTGATGTCAGCGGCCAGAAGATACTCGTAAGTAATTCGTCTGTGAGCTTTCAGAGGAATCTGTTTGATCGCTTTAAAAAGTCTTTCGATGTCGTAAACCTTATTGATCGGCATGAGTTCAGTGCGCACATCGTTTCTTGCTGAGTGAAGAGAGATCGCAATATTCACCGTCGGAAAATCTGTGGCGAGTTTTTCAATCGCTGGCACAAGTCCGGAAGTAGAAAGAGTGATCCGTCTTTGACCAAGGGCCAGTCCATTTTCCTGCATGAAAATCTGTGTCGCCTTCTTCATATTTTCGTAGTTATGAAGTGGCTCGCCCTGACCCATATAAACAATGTTGGTGAGTTTTTCTTCGAGCGTATTTTTATTGAGCCAGTCCTGAACCGCGATGTACTGACCCACAACTTCACCGGGTTTTAAATGCCGCTTAAGACCCTGAGTGGCCGTGTGACAAAAAGTACAACCAACGGCACATCCCACCTGCGAAGAAACACAAAGAGTCAGACGCTCGCGCGCGGGAATCGCAACCGTTTCAACGGTCTGGCCATCAACCATTTTCACGAGGAATTTTCGAGTGCCGTCTTTGGATAAACCATTCCAAACGATTTTGAGTAAAGACATGTCGTAATGTTCAGAGAGAAATTCGCGGGCACCCTTCGACACATTTGACCAAAGGGCCGGTTCAAAAATCCATTTGCGATAAACCCAATCAAAGATCTGAGTCGCACCAAATGGTGAGAAGCCTTTCTCTTTAAGAACGACCTTCAAGTCATCATGGGTAAGATCAAAGAATGACGGTTTCATGTTCCTGTTTTTAAGGGTCTGGGGTCCTTCTGGCAAGGTGAAAGGATCCTACTGGATAAGAATGACAGGGCCCGTGGGTACGAAATGAGTTCAGATATCGGTGACGACGTCCTTACGGCATGAGATTTTGACGTTATTCCCTGACTTTTCCTCTATTTGCGAAATAGTCAAAGACTCCATTTTGAGGTCACATTTCCGTATCATTTCGTTCAGGACACAAACCGAAGCAATCGAAGAATCATCCATCAGAATCTGTTTTTTCGTCATTGAGTGAATCATGATCGTCCGGTTGACTTTCAAGCGACGAAGGCTCGCACTCCACTCGTTGGCGGTAAAAATAAGACCTCCCGATAAAGTTCTGACTTTTTCTTTGGCGAAGATCACCGGAGTTTTCATAATCTTCATCTCACAGGAGTGAGTCGCGAGAATCTTTTTCAGTGGACTTGCCGTTTGAGCGAATGATGAAAAAGAGACGAGAGCTAAAAGGATCAATGCGAATTTCATATGGCCTCCGGTAATGGAGTTCATCATAACCTTTCTTGAATCTTGAGCGGCAGGAACAAACTTTTTTTCAGGGGGTGTTCAGGAAACAGACAGCCTTAGGTAACCCATGAATTTCCTGTGATTTTAAGTAGGAATTCTTCCCGGGAGATTTCGATCCTCGATGGACTTCCAAGAATTCACTTTCGCTTCCCTCGAAATTGAGGAAAGCGATGGTATCAGATCCCACGCCTTCAAATCTTGGAGGGCTAGTCCTTAACCCTAGTCATAATGTAGAGATATTGTTTTTTAAACTCTTTTCCGTTAGATCCGTACAAAATCCTGAGAGTGTCGTCGGTGTAGATTTCTCTCAGAGTGCCTCCCCCGAAAAAAAATCTTACGATAAGTCTGGGAACGACTGTTATTTGCTCCGGCAATTGGTTGCGTTCAGCTTCCTCAACGAACTGATAGATCGCTCTTTCTACCGGTCTAGTTTTCATACCGATGAATTTAGTAAACCTGACGTTCAGACCATTGGGATCAGCCTTGGAAAGACTGTATTCTCCCCGGAGGTAATTGATGTTTTTTTCTTTCAAGCTCCTCGGGTCTCTGTTGGGAGAGACATTATAGTAGAATCCTTCCGGAGAAACGACTTGATAGATTTCTTTTGGGTCCAGCGTGGGATCAACACTCCTATCATTTTTTCTATATTCATAGGGACCCCAAACCTGTTTCCAAACGCCGAAGATGAGTGGCAAGCGGTTGACGACCGTTGGCTGGGGCTCCAAAGTGAGGAGCTTGGCCACAAGGGGTTCGAGTTCATTCTGAATCTTAAAATCGGGATCACCTTGGCCTTGATACTTTTGGGCCGTAGATACGATTTGTTTCTTAAGATCTTTGATATCCTGATGGATCGTTGCAAACGTTTGCATGGATACAAGTAGCGTGGATAGAAGGAAAATGGATTTCATAAAAACCTCTCTTTGCATACATGCTTACCAGTCTTATTGTTTGAAAGGGTAATTATCTTGATCTTAAGAAAAAAACAAGGCGCTACAGAGTTAACTGGGTAGTTATTACCATCCGGCGGCCATTAATTAAAAAGCTTACCGAATAAACTTCTTTTCTTGGAAGGCGCCGCGGTCTGGACCGTCTCACCGTATTTGACAAAAATCTCTTTTAATTCTTGGTTGTCTCTCGCTCCGTCGAGGCCGATATTGTAATCCTGCACCGAGAGAAGTCTGACACTTTCACTTCCTAAATCTTCCGCCACACGATTGGCAAAAGACTTGAGATCATCGAGCGAAAGGAACGTCAGATCAGTTGAGTCTGCGTGCGGATCAGACTTGGCGAACTCCCGCAAAGTCATCTCAGGAATAAATCCCTCGTCCCCAAAAAAATGAACCACTTTGTAGCGGGCGGGGGTCCAAGATTCATTCTGATTTTGAGACGATTGGAAAAAATAAATCAAGTGAAGCGCCATTAATTCTCCTCGAAATGACCGAAGTCGAGCGCCACTGTTCCGTTGGGGAGAAGCTCGACTTGCACACCCTCCGGAGTCGATTTTGTTTGTGCTCGTTCAGGGTCTACCATCTTCATGAACGCGAAATGTTTGTGCGTACGAATGGTGACCAGCTTTTTATAACTCGTGGGATTGTAGAGATTAATCCGCCTCACATCCAAGTAATTGAGATCCGTCATTCCAGTGGCGCGGATGTTCCACAGTCCGAAGACTTCGCGGTCCATGATGACTTCTGGTAATGTCATGCGAATGAAACGGAAAATATTCTTCCAAAACTCATTCGTGTCTTTCCCATGAAGTTTTTTCCCTTCGAAAGTAATGAATTTCCCTTCGCCGAGTTCCGTCAGGGAAATGGTCGTCAAATAATTCACGTTCTGAAGCTTAAGATCATTTTCAATGTAAAACACTTGCAGCCGCTTTTCGAGATCCGGTGAAAGACCGGCCGTATCTAAAACCACTCTTTGTCCCATGAGAAAGAGCTTGAGCATTTGCCCGAATCCCGTGCGACCGAGGGTACTTCCGTGAAAGAATTTTATTTTATGTGCACTGTTTTCGATCATCTCCGTGGTGAACGAAATTTCTTTGTGAACTCCGTAGAGCCAGCGCAGATTGGATTCAAGAAAGGGTAAGAGACCATTTTTTTCCCAGGAATCATCCCCGCAAGAAATGACGTCGACTACGCTATACGGACGCCAATCCTGATCGAGTTTTCCCGGATGAATCCGGTACCGATATTTTTCTTCCGCCGCGGTTTGTCCGAAATGATTCGTGAGTGCTTTCGGAAGCAGGTCTTTTTTTTCTTCTTCCGTGAGAAGGCAACTAGAGGCCCAAAAATTTTTCGTCAAGAGTTCAAAAATATCTTGGAAAAAGTTGAGCTGAGATCGTCCGCTCGTCAGCCCCCGTTCGAGGGTTTCTCTGGGACTTGCACCGAGAACACAAATCTCCTGAGACCCTGCCCAGAAGGGACCGAGGGCGGCTTGTGCGGTGGCTGTAAATAAATCGTGCACTTCGCTGGCGAAATCAATTTTTAATTTTGTTTCTCTAGATGGTTCGGAAATTTCAATGCCTTCGGGATGACTTTTTTTAAGGTACCGAGAAAAGCCTTGCTCAAAAGCGACCGAAGAATCGGTCAAAAATGATATGAGCTCCGAGCCTTCTTTGTAAAAAAACTGCGCCCCCCAAACCGGGGCCTTGATTTTTCTTTGACTGATATATTCACCGAACGCCGAAAGAAATCCTGCCCACGCTTGAAAAACTTTTGGCTCATACCACGAAAACATTTTATGAAGTCGGCCATCATGATCGAGGCTCGCCAAGTGCGTTCCGGAGGGAGAAAGGCTGAGGGTTCTTGCCGTCGCAACGGGAATTCCTCCGTTCGGAAGAAAAGGTGAAGGTGTCAGAGGAATGAGCCAAGTGAATTTACGTTTGTGCTGCGTTAATATTGTGGCGAGCCGAAAAAGATCCCGTTCCGGAAGAATAGCGCCAAAGTCCCAGCCATTTTGATTTTCAGCATGAAACCCCCAGTTCAGGGGAAGAAAAACGACCGCATCTCGGGGGAGCTCGAGGATCTGCGCCTCCCAAAGAGCGGCGGAGGTTTTCCAATAGAAAAACCACTGCTCTCCCGGGCTCACGACGCTCTTGTCACTCTTCATGGGTTTAGTTTATCCCAATAAATTACGGGAAGTGTACAAATATTATTCATGCCCAAAGACCGTTTTGTTGGGTAAGCTTTGGGTCGAAAAAAAGGAATTTGCCTATGTGGTTTTTCACCCCTGAAGAAAAAGAAATTCAAAAAGTCTGTCGTGATTTTGCGCAAAAGGAGCTAGCACCTTTTGCTGAAAAACATGATCACGATGAAACCTTCAACATGAAGGCGATGAAACAAGTGGGCGAACTGGGCCTCTTCGGAATCACGTCTGATCCCGAGTATGGTGGAGCCGGCATGGGGGCGACTGCTTCAACGATCGTCATGGAAGAGTTCGGGAAGGCGGACGCTGGTTTTACTCTTTCCTACCTCGCGCACACCATTCTTTGCGTGAACAATATCAACGCCAATGGCTCACCCGAGCAAAAACAAAAATTTCTTCCGAAGCTCATCTCTGGAGAACACATCGGTTGCATGGGGATGTCTGAACCGGAATACGGTTCCGACGCTGTGGGGATGCAAACCAAAGCAGTCAGAGACGGCGATCACTATGTCGTAACCGGAAATAAGATGTGGATCACGAACGCTCAGTGCTCGGACATCATTTATCTTTACACCCGCACAGGTCCTGGCAAAAAAGATCTCACCAGTTTCATCGCCGAAAGAGGAATGCCAGGATATTCAGTCTCGAAAGAAATTCATAAGATGGGAATGAGATCTTCCCCGACCGGAGAGCTCGCTTTTCAAAAGACTAAAATTCCACTGGCCAACCGCGTGGGTGCCGAAGGCGATTCGACGATTCACATGATGAAAAATCTTGAGATCGAAAGAATCACCATCGCCGGGATTTCTCTAGGGATCGCACAAGCGTGCCTCGATCAGTGCGTGAAGTATGCGGGCCAGAGAAAACAGTTTGGGAAGACGTTAGCGAACTTTCAGCTCATTCAAAAAATGATCGCTGAAATGTACGCCGAGACGGAAGCCATGAGACGCATGCTCTACACTGTTTGCTACGAATACGATCACGGGCAGAGATCGAATACTCTGGCTTCTGCGATCAAGCTCCAGCTTCCGAAAATGGCGACAAAAATTGCGCTCGATGCGATTCAACTTCACGGGGGATACGGTTACTCGAGAGAGTTTCCCGTCGAGCGTATGATGAGAGATAACAAACTCAATGAAATTGGTGCCGGGACTAACGAAGTGATGATCATGATCATCGCGAGAAATCTTTTAAAAGAGGCAATGAAGCATGAATGATTTTCAAAAAGAGCTCGTCGCAGCTCTGCGGAAGTTTTGTCGTGAGAACATCGAACCCCACATGGAGCACGATGATCACGAAGGAAAGTTCCGGATGGAAATCTTCCAGGGTCTCGGTGAATACGGAGTGGCGGGTGTCACTCTCCCGACGGAGTTCGGCGGCGCGGGACTCACCTACTCTGACTACTGTCTCATTCTTGAAGAGATTGCGAAATACTCGGTCCCGTACGCCGTCACGGTTTCCGTATCCGGCATGGTTCAAACCATCATCAAAGAATTCGGTAATAAAAAACAACAAGAAAAATTTCTTCCCAAACTCACGAGCGGTGAAGAGATAGGCGCCTTTGCTCTTTCTGAATCCCATTCCGGATCAGACGCAGCGTCACTGAAAACTACCGCAAGAAAAACCGAAGGTGGTTACCTTCTGAATGGCACGAAGATGTGGATCACCTCCGGTGGAATCGCCAAAACATATATCGTGATGGCCAGAACTGGTGGCGAGGGAGCTAAAGGGGTCAGTGCATTCATCGTGCGTGATGGCGACAAAGGTTTTACTTTTGGGAAAGCCGAAAAAAAAATGGGCTGGAAAACATCTCCCACTCGCGAATTAGTTTTTGAAAATTGTTTTGTGCCGGATGAAAATCTTCTTCTTGCTGAAGGAAAAGGATTCAGTGTCGCGATGGGCGGACTTGACCGCGGCCGCGTGGCGATCGCAGCAATTGGTGTGGGCTGCGCCCAACGCGCGCTCGATGAATCCATCAAGTATGCGCTGACACGTCAGCAATTTAAACAACCCATTTTTAATTTCCAGGGACTCCAGTTCATGTTATCCGATATGGCGACAGAGACAGAGGCTTCGCGCCTTCTCGTTCAAGCCGCTGCCAGATCGATTGATAACGATGCCACTGATTCCAAGCTCTGCTCAATGGCAAAACTCAAGGCAACTGATACTGCCATGGCAGTCACCACAGACGCGGTTCAAGTTCTCGGGGGTGTTGGATATACGTCAGAGTATCCAGTTGAGCGCTTCATGAGAGACGCAAAAGTTCTCCAGATCGTCGAAGGCACCAATCAGATTCAACGTGTGGTCATTGCCCGCCACCTTAGAAAAGAGAATGAACAGCATGCTTAACTGGAACGTTCGCTCGGCTCACAAAACCAACACTTCATCCGAAGATTACAGACGACTCGTTACCATTTACCAAGAAACACTCAACTCCCCCGAGATCGGATTTTTTCGCCTTCCCGAAAATCGTGAACTCCTTAAGCAATCCAAAGATGCCTATGAAGCGATGAAACACAAAAAGTATTTCATCCACATCGGGATCGGAGGCAGCGCCCTCGGCCCGGACATGCTCCTAAAGGCTCTCGGGGATCACAGTGCTGTCCACTTTGCTTTTTTAAATAACATTGATCCGGATGACATGAAGAGAAGCTTGAGTCAGGTGAATTTAAAAGAAGCCGTTGTCTATGTCGTGTCTAAATCAGGAACGACCGCCGAAACAGTTGCGGCGATGGCGATTGTCATGAACGAGATGGAAAAATGCAGCATCACTAAAGATCAGTTCAAAGACTATTTTGTTTTCTGCACGGATCCCGAAAAAGGGGATCTCAGAAAGCTCGCCAAAGATTGGAACATTCGTACCCTTGATATTCCCGCGAACATCGGCGGAAGATTTTCCGTGCTCACACCGGTGGGACTTTTTCCTTCTCTCTTTGCAGGGATCGATCCTCATGATCTCTTAACGGGTGCGCAGGATATTCAGAAACATCTATACGATCCGAAAATCGCAGAAAGTTTTTTTGAGTTAGGTCTTTGGATTAAAGATCTCCATGATCAAGGTGTGAACCAAACAGTCATGATGCCGTACTCATCGCTCCTGCAAGAATACTCGGCATGGTTCACGCAACTCTGGGCAGAATCTCTCGGAAAAAATGGAAAGGGACTGACCCCGATCCCTGCTTACGGAGCGACCGATCAGCATTCTCAGATGCAACTCTTCATGGAAGGGCCCTCGAATAAGATAATATTCTTGATCGAAGTGGAAAATTTTCAATCCGATTACTCAATGAGAAATACTGTGGATGCCGAGGGATTTAAGCTTTTAGCTCCTTTTAAGCTTTCCGAATTAATGAAAGCAGAACGGGAAGGAACACTGGCCGCCCTTCAAGAAAACAAGCGCCATGTGGTTCACATGAAAATTCCGTACCTTAAAGAGCAATACCTAGGGCAACTCATTCTTTTCTCTGAGTGCTTGACCGTTTTGATTGGCAAGCTTTTAGAGGTCGACCCCTTCAATCAACCAGGGGTCGAAGCCGGAAAAAAATATGCCAATGCCTGGTTAAAATCCCACAGCTAATGTCGATAAGAACCTTGAGCGCGTCTTGCCCGAGTCAGTCTCGCGGCCTAGAATAAGTGCATAATATTTTTCTGTTTCGGAGTTCTCATGAGCGATGATAATAACGCCACCGTCGTCATCACTGACATTCGGAAGGCACTTGCTGCAGCCGATGATGAAGCCAAGCAAAAGCCGGCCTGTCTTTTAGTCGTTGGGGGAGAACTCAACGGTTCCATCTTCAATCTTCCGGTTGGTGAAACCGTCGTGGGAAGAAATCCCGATTGCAGCATTCCTCTTGATTTCCATGGTATCTCCCGTCGCCATTTCACGATCAGTGTCGATGATTCGGATGTCACTCTTACGGATCTCGCTTCGGCCAACGGAACTTATCTCAATAACGATAAAGTCACTTCACCTCTGATCCTTAAACGTGGTGACATGATTAAGATTGGGTCAGTAGCACTCAAGTTTCTCCCGAAAGGAGATCCGGAACGTTTGACGTACGACAAGCTTCTTGAAGAAGCGCACACCGACGGTCTCACGAAGTGCTATAACAAAACGTATTTCAATAATTCACTCGAACTCGAAGTCAAAAAAAGTAAAGTGACCGGGAAACCGCTCACTCTTATTATTTTCGATCTCGATCATTTTAAGAAACTCAACGACAATTACGGCCACGATGCCGGCGACTACGTGCTTAAAGAGAAATCACACATCATCCGCGACCACGGGATTCGGAACGGCGATGTTTTTGCCAGGTACGGCGGAGAAGAATTTTGTATCCTTCTTCCAAACACGAACCTTAAGCAGGGCTTTGAAATAGCGGAGCGTCTCCGGAGTCTCATTCAGAAACATGAATTCATCTACGACGGGAAACGTCTTCCCGTGACAGCCTCCGTCGGAATCGCTGATTACCGCCAAGGTGTGAATACCGGGACTGATCTCTTTAAGCGCGCAGACAAAGCGGTCTACATGTCTAAAGAAGGCGGCCGGAATCAGGTGAACTTCTTTAAAGGTTAATGTATCTTCAGAGAGTGAATACTCCCCCTAAAATAGACCTATTGCCTGAGCATTTGATTGATCAAATCAAAGCGGGCGAGGTCATCGAGCGACCCGGATCTCTCATCAAAGAGATCATGGAAAACGCAATCGATGCGGACGCCACGCGCTTAGAACTTCACGTGAAAAATAATGGTCTTGATCTCATCCGGCTTCAAGACAATGGTCACGGTATGAGGATGCATGATCTTCCGCTTGCCTTTTCCCGTCACGCGACTTCAAAGATTTCTCGGTTCGAAGATATCTATCGTCTTCATTCTTTTGGGTTCCGGGGCGAAGCACTGGCGAGCATCGCGGCGATTGCGAAGGTTCAGTGCTTGAGTTTCACCGACTCGGATCCAGAGGGTTCTGAGCTTCGGATTGAGGGCGGAGAAACCATCCTTCATGCCAAGCGGAAAAAAGAAAATCAGCGTGGAACCGAACTCGTCATCCAAGATCTCTTTTTCAATACTCCGGCACGGTTGAAGTTTGTTCAGTCGCAACAGTCTGAGAAAAAATACATCCGCAGTATCGTGTATTCGTTTGTTCTCTCGCATCCGGAGATCGAATTTCATGTGAAGTTTGATGACGAAGAAAAAGATATTTATCCTATCGTCGCGACTGTCGAAGACAGACTCTTGACGATCGTTCCGAAGGGAAAAGATCGCGTACTGATGCAGGAAAGATTCTATGAAAATTACGTCGTGAAAGTGACTCTCCTTCCCGACTCAATGAAGGCCCCCGTCAGCATCCGAAATATTTTCATCAATGGTAGGTACGTCCTCGATAAACAGCTCCACCGAGTCATCAGTCAGGCGCTCATTTCGGTTTTCGGAAATGATGACTGGTACTACCTCGCCTTCTTTAATCTCCCCGCAGACTCCATCGACGTGAACGTTCACCCGAATAAAACGGTGATTAAATTCATGGAGAACTCTAAACTCATTAGTCTACTGACATCAACGGTCAAAGAGCTCGCCAAACCCGCTGATAGTTCTCAAGCTCCTCAGTTTCGGCCGATGACGACACCCACTCTCCCAATCAGTGAAACACCCGAAAATTATCATCTTCTCCAGGAACGACACGACTACAATATGGATGGTCTCTTCTCCCCTCACGGACCTCAGACCGAGAAAACTGATCACTTTTGGGCGGGAGAATTTCTTATTAAAAAAGAACATACCGATTGGGTTGCGATCAATACCAAAAAATTAATCGCCGCGTTCGTCAAAAAGAAAATGGAAACGGAGGCGATCTCTATTCCCCTTATGGTGAGTGAGCCCTATCCCTTGAAAGGGATTCAGGAAAAGATCGTTCTTCATTTAAATACCAAGGGCTTCGAATTTGAAAAGCTTGGGCCAGAGACTCTGGTCATGCGCGCGATCCCTGAATGGATGAATGGGTTTCCTCTTCGGGAAGTGGTCTCCATACTCCTTCACCAAGGAAAATTTGAGACACTCGAAATGAGACCCTCTGATTGGTCAACTTCCATCTGGGAAGAAATGATTCAGTCTCTCGGAAGTATAGAGCTCATGAAAGACAATGTTCTTTGTGGTCTTGAAGAAACTCTTCGAGGAAAGCTCAGATGAAAGTTGTCATCATCTCTGGCCCCACCGCCAGTGGCAAAACGAACACGGCGATAGAACTCGCCAAGAACTTCGGCGGCGAGGTCGTGAACTTTGACTCCCTTCTTCTCTACAAAGAAATTACGATTGGGACCGCGAAACCAACTGCATTCGAGAGAAAACAAATTCCTCACCACATGATCGACGTCACATCGATCAATCAACCGATGAACGCCTCCGACTATGAGAAAGCGGCATTTCCCGTGGTCGAGAAACTATTAAAAGAAAAGAAAAACGTTTATCTCACCGGTGGCAGCGGATTTTATCTTCAAGCCTTACTCAAAGGCATGTACGACTCGCCCACGACCTCGCCTGAAGTGATCAAACGATCGGAAGCCTTGTACCGTGCTGAAGGAATTAAACCCTTCAGAGAAATTCTTCGCGCGCACGATCCGGGAAGCTTTGAGCGCTATCACGAGAACGATCATTACCGAACTCGTCGCGCTGTAGAGCACTGGTGGGCAAACGGCTCACGCTTTTCTGAGCAGAGAAGTCAAAAAGAAGAGAGTAATCTTTCTCTTCCCAGTCACTCCGTCCATGGTTGGGATGTTTTTCACGCGTATCTCAACGTGCCCAAAGAAGAGCACATCAGAATCATTGAGAAACGGACTGATCACATGCTTGCGAGTGGTCTCATTGAGGAAGTGAGGGCGCTTCTGGATCAAGGTTTTACGGGACTTGAAAAACCACTTCAGAGTATCGGATATAAAGAAGCTTTAGATTATATTTTTGGTGTCCACAAAACCCAAGCTGAGTGCCGAGACCGAATCGTTATCTCGACACGCCAATTAGCAAAATCCCAGCGCACCTGGTTTAATCGTGATCACACAAAAAAAATCTTCCATCCGATTCAGGACGAAAAGAAAATAATCGAGTCCATCGGATATTTTTTAAACTCTACTCAACCAGAGTAATGTCACCGTGATAAAATTTCTTATTTTGAACAAAACTTACTGTGGGAGCTTCGGCGCAGTTTGTTTCGGGAACTGTCCTGTGAGCGCGCCAAGGAAGGCAACAATGTCCTGCACTTGAGGCTCAGTCAGATCAGAATCGAGCTGAGTTTTCCCCATGACCCGAACAGCTTCCTCTAAGGATTTTACAGATCCGTTATGAAAATAAGGGCCGGTAACTGCCACGTTTCTCCAGGTAGGAACCCGCCAGATGTTTTTATCTTCTGGGTTTTTCGTGACTTCAAATCGGCCCAAATCCTGGGTGATATTATACATCTTTTCATATTTGGAGCCCGTGACCTGAGGGAAAGATTTGAAACTTCCGACTCCCATATTTTCTTCACCCGAAAAATTCACCCCGCTGTGACAGGCGGTACAGCCGAGCTCATCGGTGAGTTTCATCCCGCGGATCTGCTGAGCTGATAGCACTTTTTTATTTCCCTTCATAAATTTATCGAAAGGAGAATTGGGAGTAATGAGTGTGCGTTCATAGACGGCGATCGCTCGTGAAATATTCTCTATCGAGATGCCACTGTCTTTGGGAAAAGCTTTTTTGAAAGCAGAAACGTAGCCAGGAATTTTACTCACGCGATCGACGACGACATTGTGAGCACTCGTTTCAAGAGTTGTCGTTTTTCCGTCCCAAAAATGACTCGTCTGAAAAGCGACGTTCCAGAGAGTATGTGGATCGCGAGCTCTTTCTGCTGGTGTCACTCCGTCTCCGCGGGATAAAACATTATGGCAACTATTACAAGAGACCGTTCCCTCAGTTGAAAGACGCTGATCAAAGAAAAGCATTTTTCCAAGATCACGCTTCGCAGGAGTGGAAGGGTTATCTGCTGGTTCAATCGGTTTGACCGGAAGCGCTCGAAATTCAGCACGCACCGTCAGAGACAGGAACGTCGTCAGAATCAAGAGAGAATTTCTTAAGTGCATACGACAACCTTTTGAGATAAAATCAGGATAAGAATATTTTAAAGGGATTCGATTATCCCGCAAGCAGTACGGGCCTATGCAACCTCACGACAAACTAAAAGTCATAGTGATTTCTGATGGTACTGGAGAGACCGCCTCGGCCATTACTCGTGCCGCGATGACTCAGTTCCAGGAAAAAGAAATTTTCTTTACTCGTTACAAAAATATTCGCACCAAAGAACAGATCGACGCCATCTTTCAAGAAGCAGCGATTCACCACGACATTGTGGTGTACACCATTGTCTCGGTTGAACTTCGTGCCTACATTGCAGAACTTTCTAAACGTGATCATGTTCGCTCGGTCGATGTGATGGGTCCACTTCTTACTGCTTTCTCCAACTTCTTTGAATCCGAACCCAATTATCAGCCCGGACTTCTTCACGCTGTGAACGATCAATACTTTAAACGAGTCGCCGCGATTGAGTTCACACTCAATCATGATGACGGACGAAACATGAGTTCACTCGATGAAGCGGACGTGATCCTCGTGGGCATTTCACGGACTTCAAAAACTCCCCTGTCGATGTATCTTTCGCTTGAAGGAGTGAAAGTTGTGAACGTTCCGATCGTGATGGGAACCATTCTTCCGGAAAAACTTTTCCAAGTCGATCAGCGAAAAATTTTCGGACTCACGATTGATTCAGATGCGCTCTTCCAGATCCGGAAAAATCGCCTCTCGCGCCTTGGACTTTCCAAAGACGAAGGGGATTATGCCGACATCGCAAAAGTCATGGAAGAAATCGAATGGGCCAATCGCCTCTTCGCCGAAAACAAGCGCTGGCCAGTATTCAACGTCACCAACAAAGCACTCGAGGAAACCGCTGCTGAAATCATGAAACTTCTCAACATGCGCAAGGTGAATCGCTTTAAGCAATCCAAGCGCTTCGATACACCGGACGAAAATAAAGAGTAATTATTCTAAGAAATGTTTCTTGTTTTCTTCGATGGTGAATTCAACCTTCTTCTCGGTACCGAGAATCGGATTCACGATCTTCGCCTGATACGTCCCTTCCGGAATCTGGATTTCACGAAGAGGAAGATTTTTTTCGATGATCTCGCCGCCGGATTCGTAAACGAGGACAGATCCAGCAGTATAGTTTTGAGATGTCGTCAAAAGTCCAAGTCTCGCGCGTTCAAGCGCGGGAACGTTGATCACTTTTGAATCTCCGGCTTTAGTAAAAGTATGCGTCGTAATGTAAGGGAGATATCCTGGTTGTTTCACCATGATATTCACTTCTTTGCCGACGGGAACTTTGATCGGCTTACCGATGTAGTTCGCTTTAGTGCCGTCAATGTAAAGTTGCATATTCATGTCGAGTCCACCCAGAATGATCTGACTATCTTTATCTTCATCTGGGACATCATTTTTCGGATAGACCTCAGTGCCCACCGAAGTCGGATTCCTTTGAATTTCTTCCCCGTGAATCAATGTCTTTAAGTTAAATCCTATCAAGGATTCAACGAGATCAGCTTGGAGATATGAAATTCCCGCTAGCGATGCTGCGAGAACGAGGATCAAAATTGGTTGTCTTTTCTTTTCTTCATCTTGTTCTTGCTTCAGTTTCTCTTTGGTCGTAATCCGACTGTTTGAGCGGTCGGTTTTTTTCATCGAGTTGACTGGGCCCGAACTCTTTGAGGGAGCTCCGGATTTCGGCGTCCCTTTCGGTTGCTGATGAATGGCAGACTTGTTCTGTCTCTTCGTCGTGGTTGCCGTATCCGTATCTTTTTCGAGAGAGATGCGAACGTCTTTTGATTCGGAAAGATCGAGCTCGATTTCGCGAACTTTTGTCCGAGGCTCACCCTCTACGCGCTCTTCCCCCGCACCAGAAGAGGCCTTCGCACCTTTCAGATCTTTGGTCGCAATCTTTCCAGTGCGCGAATCTTCTTTCTTCATATCATCGATGTAGACCTGAATGTCGATCTTACCGTATTCCACAAACTTCGAGCGATCTTCAGATATTTCGTTTTTAAAGAGGTCATCGGCGAATGACTTAAGATCGGAAGCGTTGAACTCTGGATAAGTAGAATAGAGGAACTTCACGAGAGCGCGGTTCATCTGATCGAGGTTCTCGTAACGGTGAGCGCGGTCTTTTGAGAGGGCCTTCATCACGATCGTATCGAGCTCTTTCGGAACCGAAGGATTGATCTGCGACGGTGGAACAACTTTACATGCCTGAATCTGCTTCAGCACGGCGAGATCGTTATTGGCCTGGAAGAGTTTTCTTGAACAGAGAAGTTCCCAGAGAGTAATTCCTACGGCGAACTCATCGTACCGAGCATCGAGCTCGTGTCCTTCGAGGTATTCAGGAGCAAGATAAGAGAGCTTGCCTTTGATCGTCCCGGCTTGAGTCGCTTCAGAGTTCGTGTTTGCTTTGGCGATACCAAAGTCGATCACCTTAACCGCACCATCATACGTGAGCATGATGTTGTGGGGAGAAATATCACGGTGAACGATGTTGTAGGGTTTACCGGTTAATTTATCCGTGAATGTATGAGCGTAGTGAAGCCCGAGACACACTTGCGAAATAATGTAGCAAGAGATCTCAACTGGAAATACGACCTTGCGTTCTTTGAGACGATCGAGATACTGCTTGAGGTTAGCACCGTGGATGTATTCCATTGCCGTATAGAGCTGGCCATTGGTCTTACCGTAATCATAAACCTGCATGATGTTCGGATGGAGCATCCCGAAAGTAATGTTCAACTCATCCTGGAACATGCGCACGAACGCTTCATCGTTTGAGAATTGAGGCTGAACCATTTTGATTGCAACGACTTTGTTGGCTTGCTCACCCAAATAGCGAGCGCGACAGATCTTGGCCATCCCGCCGTCCACGAGATGATCAAGGATCAAGTACTTCCCGAATCGTTGAAATTTCTTATCGCTAGTCATAGTGCCTCGATACCCTATCGGACAATGACGGATTTTCTTAACCGATATGATGGAAAGAAATCTTAATCAGTTTGTCCGTGTGTTATATCGGCAGAAGGATTTAGTTCTTAACGGTTAACTCTTTGAAACTAGGAAAGTTTATGGTTAAACCCTCTTTATTTAAAGTGGACGGTGCGCGCTTACAATAACCCATCACTTTATAGTTAAAAATACGCCAATCCTGAGCATTCGGATGAGTCCTAAGAAAGGTCGCAAACGTATTAACGACCACATCATCGTAACCATTAAGTTTCATCTGTTCGCGAAAATTGACGTGAGAAATCCGGTCGGGAGTTGCACTATAATTGACGGCAACGATCAGTGATTCGCACTTCGTGAAAAATTCTTTCTCACTTGAAGAGAACCATTTAGTAAACGGCGATTCGATATCTGCCTTGTAAATGAGAGCGTCATAATAAAGAGTCATCCCGTGGTACCAACTCATTCGCGTAAAGATCAGCTTATCGTCCCAAGATTCACCTTGGTAATTTCCCCCTCTGAGGGTCACTTTACCGGTCGTATTTTGGTTATAGCTTTTATAAGCGGCACACGATGTGACTAAGAGGAATGCTAAGAGGATCGCGGCCTTCATGGTTTCTCCTTCAGGATCTTTTCCACCCACTTCTTCATGGTAGCAAAGATCTCAAAGCGATCAATCTCATTCCAGAGCTCATGGTGATGTTGGGGATATTGTAAGACCGTGACGAGCTTCTTATCAATACCGTGAGCGAAAAGAGTCGTACTGTCTG
This sequence comes from Bacteriovoracaceae bacterium, assembly GCA_947440875.1. Lineage (GTDB taxonomy): Bacteria > Bdellovibrionota > Bacteriovoracia > Bacteriovoracales > Bacteriovoracaceae > Peredibacter. The sequence goes on along the minus strand of CANETG010000021.1, from coordinate 724 downwards.
ACTGAACGAGACAATCCGAGCCCGCTATCATGAACATTGAAGGGACATTCATATAATACGAAAGCCCACGAATCCGATGAGTGGTATCGAGAATCTCTTTCATCATCCGTACCGTAATGAACCTTGGGATCAAAAGATCCGTTTCAAAATCATTGGCGCGTTTGGTGTCGCGAGTGAGCTGCGATCCTTTAAAAATCATCGGCAGATGAAGCCTCGGCGATAGCTTATCGAGTTTTAAGAGTAAGGGCTCAGACGAGACCCCCAAAAGTAACTTCGCTTTCACGCAAGGGCTTGAGAACATCATCCCATCGCATGAGTAGGGCCACCCGTAAGCGGAATCAAGAAAACGACTGAGAGTAATGAGCCCACCGAGACTATGAGAGCAGATAAATTTTTTACAATTGTCGGGAAGTTTTTTGTAAGCGAAATCCGCCACGATCAGCATGTCGTCGACGTAATTTTTAAAATGCGTCAGATACGCGCGCGACCCACCACTTTTTCCGTGGCCCACGAGATCAAAAACGGTGACTGCAACGTCATTCATACTCCCTAACCAAAACTCCGTCAGGTCTTTGTGGCGGCCCGAGTGCTCGAGTGCTCCGTGAACGATGAAAAAATGCGTCTTCGGAGTTCCGCGCTCAAAATGCTTCACGTAGAGTGACGACTCTCCGTCAGATGACGTGAGAGAAAAATCTTCGGCATGGTACGCGGGCTGAACTTTACT
>CANETG010000020.1 GCA_947440875.1 Bacteriovoracaceae bacterium | reverse complement strand
CGGTCTTTCACTCTCAAAACTCATTCAGAATCTTCTGACCATTGAGAATTTCGTTCTGCAGATTTCAGATTACTCTCTGAGATTTATCTATAGTCCTGCGAAAGGCTAATCAAAGATGTTTTGAGGGAAATTTATATCTTTCGCCTTCGCGATCAGAGAGATTATCTATCTGGTTGACGTAGGCCTTCTTCTCGTCTTCGATGTCTGCGTTCACGAGTCGAAGATAAACTTCTGGCTCCTTAGAAATCGCGTCTTTAAAAAGAGATAGGAAGATGTCTTTGATATCATTTTGCAGGAAGAGTTTCTTTTTCCCTTTCTGTTGATTTTCAAACCGGCTCACCTGAGCGGAGAGAAACTGATGGAGCTTCTTTTTATGCGCCGGGAATTTAAAGATGAGTTGCGAGTAGGGTGAGAAATTGAGAAACGAATACACGATGTACTGACCGGAGATCAAATGTGGAGTCACGATGAAGTCCTGTTCATCCGTGAAATGAGGAGCGGCCGGAAGATCATGACGTGACTTTAGATATTCGATAGTCTTTTTACGGTAGACCTCAGGAATTTTCACAAAATTAGAATTCATAAAAAAGAGCCCTTCAATGAAGGGGCCGCAAAGTCTCACATGAATCTGGCTCCAGCGAAATCCCGTTACGTATTCCTTGAGTGCTTCTACTTCTTGCGAAGGATTCTTTAAGGGCAGAATAGTGAGGATCACTCCGTTGTCGCCTTTGATAGTCAGGACGGCCGGGATCTCAATAGTCGCCAGCGTCTCATACACTTTGTCGAGACCGTCAGGTTGATCAAAGATGACTCGGTCGAGTTCAAACTTATTTCGAGGGTAGTAGAGCTGATTCACTTTACGAATATTTTTTGCTTCGAAAATATCAAGGTACTTAAGTAGGAGTCGCCCAGTGGCGCGAGCATCTTCAATGGCTCTGTGGGCTTGCGAGTGTGGGATACCAAAAATTTGCGACATGTAATTGAGGTTCGAGCTCATGATATCGGGGATCATATACTTCGTCATGACGTTGGTACAAATCACTTTATTTTCTAGCGCGGGTAGTTTTAGTTTTTTGAGAACACCGTTTAAGAAAGGAATATCAAACGAGGTGTTGTGAGCGACAAGGATGGAGTCTCCAATGAACTGGATAATTTCATCAATCACTTCTTGAATTTTTGGGGAATGTTCAACATCCTCTTTTTTAATTCCGGTCAGCTTCTGAACGAAATCGGGAATATCTTTTTCGGGATTAATAAGGAAGCTTCGCTCCTCGGTAACTTTGCGGTTTTCTACTCTCACCATGCCGATTTCAATGATCTTTTCGGTTTCAGGATTTCCGCCGGTCGTTTCTAAATCGATCACGCAAAATGAAAGGGAACGCAGAAGATCGTCAGGGGTATTGAATTGTTTTTCCATTGGCGTAAAAGGAACATTCGTTCCTTTCCTCATTAATGAGATTTACTTCAAGTTCGCCGGTGTGAAGGCGAGCGGTAAATAATCTTTCAGTTTTTTCGTCGTTTCTTGACCGGCCTCGTTTCCAATCGTGATTTCCAAATCAGGGGTCGCGAATTCGGTCATGACCTGGAGGCACATCCCGCAGGGAGGCCAGCCATCTTTCGTGAAGACATAAATTTTTTTCATCGATTTGTTGCCTTCCGAGACGGCCTTCCAAATCGCAGTCCGTTCTGCGCAAACGGTTCCACCAAAACTTGCGTTTTCGATGTTGCATCCCGGATAAATTTTTCCGTCAGATGTTTCGACGGCAGCACCCACGCGCGCTTTTGAATACGGCGAGTATGACATTTCAGAAGCTTTTTTAGCAGTGTCTCTTAAGGACATCAGACCTTTCCTGATTTGCGGAGTTCCCCAATAGTTTCAGTCAGAATGGTCGCAAATCCAACCATGGCCTTTTCTGCCACCTTTTTTACGTCAGCGTGAGAAAGTTTTTCGGGTTTAATTCCAGCAGCATAATTCGTAATACAAGCGACACCTGCCACTCGAATTCCCAGGTGATTAGCAGCGATGACTTCGGGGACAGTACTCATTCCGACGAGGTCTCCGCCAAGAATCCGAATCATCCGGATTTCCGCTGGTGTTTCGTAGGTTGGCCCCAAAACTGAGCAGTAAACTCCAGTTTTTAAATCCACATGATGATGGGAGGCGACTTCACGCATGAGACTGATAAGTTCTGGGTCGTAGGCCGTGGTCATATCCGGGAAGCGTGGACCAAGTTCGGCAATGTTCTGACCGACGAGTGGGTTTCTGCCTGAGAGATTAATGTGATCACCAATGGCAACAAGATCCCCCGGGTGATAATCGGAGTTAATTCCGCCCGAGGCGTTCGTAAGAAATAAAATTTCACAGCCCAGAGCTGCGAGGGTTCTCACTGGAAGAACAATTTCATCCATCGGGTGGCCTTCATAAGCGTGGAAGCGTCCCTGAAGAGCGGCGACTGTCACACCGTGAACTTCGCCGATGATGAGCCTTCCTTCGTGGCCTTCCACGGAAGTTCTCTTGAAGTGAGGAATATCTTGGTAGGGAATAATTATTTTATTTTGGATCTGGTCGACGTAAATGCCTAGGCCCGAGCCGAGCACAATACCAATTTTGGGTTTTGATTGGATCTTCGATGAAATGTACTGGGAAGCCTCAAGAATTTTTTGCATGACCATGGTTGATCCTTAATTAAGTAGTTCCAAAATGAGTTTAGGCTTTTTTATATGCGAGGTTGAAACAGTGATGACTTCTTTTATCAAACACCGGGCCACCTCTTGAGCAAGTTTTTTCTGTTGAGGGTGATGAGAGATGGTGAGAATGGGCTCACCCTTTTTCACTTTATCACCAATTTTTTTATGGAAGTAAAATCCTACGGAGTGATCAATCACATCAGATTTCATTTTCCTCCCTCCGCCAAGATCAATGAGAAGGAGTCCTATTTTGTCATTCTCAAACATTTTTACGTAACCACTTTTAGGTGACATGACGAGGGTCTTCTCTTCTGCCTGTGGGATAAGAGAGTAGTCATCAACCACTGATTCAAGTCCCCCCTGTGAGCGGAGAAGTTTTCTGAACTCTTTCAGCGCCGATCCGTCCCGTAAAACTTTCCATGCAAGTGCCTCTGCTTTCGGAAAAGTTTTTTCGACACCGGCGATGTGAATCATGTGAGCGGCCAGAGCAATGGAAAGTTCGGTGAGATCGGCGGGGCCTTTCCCTTTTAACGTTTCTATACTTTCAATCATTTCGTTCGCATGACCGACGGCATTCCCGAGCGGCTGATTCATGTCAGTGATGAGTGCAACGGCTTTTTTCTTGAAACGTTTAGAAGTGGAGATGAGACTTTTCCCGAGAGCGCGCGCCTGTTTCGTTTCGCGCATGAAAGCACCGGTACCTGTCTTAATATCGAAGACAATTCCGTTGGCTCCTTCAGCGAGTTTCTTGCTCATGATGGATGCCGTGATAAGCGGAATGGAATCAATTGTTGCGGTCACATCGCGAAGGGCATAGATCAGTCGATCTGCCGGAGCGATCTCCTGAGTTTGTCCCATGAGAACAAGGTTATCTTTCAAAAGTTTCTTTTGGAATGTTTTGAGATCGAGATTCGTTTGGAATCCTCGAATCGCTTCAATCTTATCAATCGTTCCACCCGTGTGACCGAGCCCGCGGCCCGCGATCATTGGGACTTTCACACCCGCTGCGGCAGCGATAGGGGCTAGGATGAAAGAGGCTTTGTCGCCGACTCCGCCTGTCGAATGTTTATCGATAACATTTCTCCCAGGAAACTTGAGCTGCTCACCTGACTCAAGCATGGCATCAGTCAAAAAAGACGTCTCAGTCACGTCCATGCCTTTTAAAAATATCGCCATGAGCATGGCCGACATTTGGTAATCGGGGATGGAATTCTCAGTAAAACCTTGGATAAACCATTTCACCTCACCCTTGGTGAGTTTTTCACCGTTTTTTTTCTTATCGATGAGGGAGTAGACCTGAAATTTTTCTTTGGTCATAGTTTGCCAAGTTTAAGAGAGGAACTTATCATAGGATAGAAGCATAGTTATTTGCAAACGGCATCCTCGATTTCTAAGGAAATTGCATGAAAAAAGTTCTCTCATTATTCCTCGCTCTTCAGCTCATGACGGCTGTTGCATTGGCACAGGATAATTCGGATGCTGATGACATTGTTAAGAATACCCAAAATGATATTTTGTTCATCGCGGGCGCCGGAGCAGCTGGTGCGGTTCTGGGACTTTCCACACTTTCATTTGTTGATAAGCCTTCTCAGCATATTTCAAACCTCTGGACGGGTGCTGCTCTTGGAGTCATTGGCGGAGTTCTCTTTGTTGCCTACAACAGCGCACAAAGAGGATCGGAAGACCTCCAAAGTGATGAGGCATCACTGGATTTCAATGCTGGTGAACGCTTGGCCTGGCATCAGAAAAACACCGTTCTTACAAATCCTGAAGTGCAGTTTGGCACCGAAATCTGGAACACATCGTTCTAAACAAACGAGCTTTCCCTTGCCACTCTATTTCTCCCTCCGATATAACCCCATGAGTTAGACCCCAAATTTTCACGTTGGAGAGTTATGAACCTTGAGTCATTCGCTCGCGGTATTCTTGGAATCGCCGTCTTAGTCGCAATCCTTTATCTCTTCAGCTCGAAGAAAAAAGCGATTGACTGGAAACTGGTCATTTGGGCATTTCTTCTCCAGGTGATTTTTGCCGTCGGCATTCTTCACGTTCCGATTGTTGCCAGAGTCTTCGACCAGCTTTCAAGCTTTTTCGTGGTCGTTCTCGACTTTACCAAACAGGGTTCAGGCTTTCTTTTCGGTAATCTTCTTGACGTGAAATCTGTGGGCTTTATCTTTGCTTTCCAGATTCTTCCGACAATCATTTTCTTCTCCGCACTGACTTCGCTTCTTTTCTATTTAGGTATTCTTCAAAAAGTGGTCTATGGTCTTTCATGGCTCATGGGAAAATTTCTTCGCATCTCAGGGGCAGAAAATCTTTCCACTACCGCTAATATCTTTCTCGGTCAGACCGAAGCTCCACTTCTGATTAAGCCCTATCTTCCGAAAATGACCCGCTCCGAAATTCTCTGCGTGATGGTCGGTGGTATGGCAAATACTGCTGGAGGTGTCCTTGCGGCCTACGTCGGATTTTTGGGTGGTGATGATCCTGTTCAACAACTTTTCTTTGCGAAGCATTTATTGGCCGCTTCCGTGATGTCTGCCCCAGCGACCATTCTGATCTCAAAAATGCTTCTTCCTGAAACAGAAGAGGTTGACGAAAAAATCGAAATCTCAGAGGAGAAAATCGGTACGAATATGATTGAAGCGATTGCCATCGGAACGGAAGATGGACTGAAGCTCGCCTTCAACGTGGGAGCGATGCTTATCGTTTTCATCGCCATGATTGCGATGGTGAACTATGTCCTCTCAGATATCCTTGGATACTACACCGGTCTTAATACGTTGATCGCAGAAGCAACGGGTGGGCAATACAAAGGTCTCACGATGCAGTTTCTTCTTGGCTATGCCTGCGCTCCTTTTGTGTGGCTTCTGGGTATTGCGAAATCGGACATGGTTCATATCGGCCAGCTCCTCGGTGAGAAAACGGCACTCAATGAATTCGTCGCCTACATGAGCCTTGGGAAAATGAAAGCTGATGGTGTTTTAAAGGATCCGAAGTCGATCATCATGGCGACTTACATCCTGAGTGGATTTGCCAACTTCTCTTCGATCGGAATTCAGGTCGGGGGAATTGGTGCCCTTGCGCCGAATAAGCGGGCAACTCTTTCCGAGTTGGGAATGAAAGCACTTCTCGGTGGAACTATTGCGTCGCTCCTCACTGCTACGATCGTCGGAATGTTGACCTAAGAACCAAATAAGAGGGCATGCTCTCGGCAGCGCATGCCGCCTTTCGCAAACAAATACATTCTAGTATCCTGATAGTAATTACGTTTTAAAGTTTTTACAGTTAGGACATTCATGGCAAAAGAACTTGTGGTCAACCAGACTCACAATGAGTCGCGTATAGCACTCATTGAGAACGGTGAGATCCTGGATTTTCTTATCGAAAGACACTCCCAAACAAATGAGTCGTCTCCCATCGTAGGTAATATTTATCTCGGTCGGGTGGTTCGTGTTCTTCCCGGAATGCAATCCGCATTCATTGATATCGGCCAAGACCGTGCGGCGTTTTTATACGTCGATGATGCTTATCTTCCCACTCTCGATGAGCAACGTGAAATGCAGGCGCGGATTGAAGCGACCGAAGTGCAGACCAAGCGTCCCGGTGAAGTCATTCCGGATGAATTCTCCACTCTCACTGAAACTGTCGACATGAAATTTCGCCCGGACGTGAAAATCCAAGATTTCTTGAAAGAAGGCGACGAGATCGTCGTTCAAATCGCGAAAGAACCAATTTCCACGAAGGGTCCTAGGGTCACAAGACACATCACTCTAGCCGGCCGCCATATCGTTTACATGCCGTTCATCGAGCACACAGGTGTTTCGAGACGAATCGAATCCGAAGAAGAAAGAAAACGTCTCAAAGATATTCTTGATTCTGTCCGCCCTGAAGGGGTGGGGATCATCGCGAGAACTGTGGCCGAAGGTGTGAGCTATAAAGTGCTCAAAAGCGATTACAATAATCTCGTGAAAATTTGGAAAGACGTACAGAAAAAACTTGATAAGGCCAAAGCCCCGATCGAACTTCACCAGGACCTTTCTTTTATCCAAAGGTCACTCCGAGACATCATGGATGAAGACGTCGATAACATCGTGGCCGATTCCAAGAACGCTGTGAAACAAATTGAAAAGTTCATCCAGCGGTTCATCCCTAACCATAATGCCAAGGTTAAGTTTTATGACGGCGAAGTCCCAGTCTTTGAACACTACGGCATCGATATCGAAATCGAGAGAGCGCTCTCGAACCAAGTCTTTTTAAAATCTGGTGGATCAATCAACGTTGATCAGACTGAAGCTTTAGTTTCAATCGACGTGAACACTGGAAAATTTGTCGGTAAGAAAACGCTCGAAGAAACAATCCTTAAAACCAATCTTGAGGCCGTTAAAGAAATTGCCTACCAACTCCGTCTAAGGAATTGCGGCGGTATCATCATTATCGATTTCATCGACATGGAAAAAGAAGAACACAAACAACAAGTCTATTCTTCGCTCCTAGAAGCACTGAAAAAAGATCGTTCAAAAACGAATGTGCTTCCGATCTCTGGACTTGGTCTTGTTGAGATGACAAGGAAAAGAACCCGCGACACTCTCATCCGTGTGATGTGTGAGCACTGTCCTTATTGCGAGGGTGTCGGCCGCGTGAAATCGGTCGAGACGGTGAGTTTTGAAGTCATTCGTGAACTCCAAAAAGTTTTGAAACGAACCAATGCTCAGAAGATTACGATTTTCGCGCATCCTGAAGTGAGTGCGAAACTTTCGAGCGAAGACTTTGGGATCATTGAGGCGCTGGAAGAGGCGTTTAATAAGACTCTTCTAGTCCGTGCAGACAATAATTACCACGCCGAACAATACGAAATCTACGCTCCGGAAAATTGATTTCTGGGCGCATCCGTAGGGACGGCTCCGTTCTGCGTCGGCTTTGTGACTTCTCCCTGCGACTTAATTTACGTTCGTCTGACTCTCACTCATTTTTCCCAAGTTCCAAACGGTTTATGCTCGGAGGGAACTGGAAGATTGTATAAAGTGTGGACACTTAAGAAGGTAAATCTCAACTTTGGGGAGTAATGACCGAAAGAGTTTCATGAAGAACTTCATTCTAAGAATTTAACGTGAAGACGAAATCTCTGATAACTTTTTTAAATGATGAAATTCCGCTCACCAAATCGCTGGGACTAGAAATCGTATCGATCGATCAGAGAGGGGCAAAAATTCGTGCACCACTGGGACCCAATCATAATCATCTCGGTGGAGCATTCGGAGGCAGTCTTTCGACGATGATGATTCTCTCCGGATACATCTGGCTCTACGATGCGCTCTTGAAAAATAATCATCACGCTCATGTCATTCTTTTTAAAGAAGAGTCTGAGTATCTTCTCCCCGTGAAAACCGATATCGAGGTTCTTGCGCTCACTCCGACGGACTCAGATTGGAAAAGATTCGAGGAGAGTTTCCTCAGAAAAGGAACCGCTCGATTAGTGATTCATTCGGAAATCCGAACGGAGTCTGGTAGTCTGTCGGCCACCTTCAAGGGGGAATTCGTCGCAAAAAAAGCCTAAGATATTAAAATCACATAGGGTTCGAGCCCACCCTTGGGGAGTTTTCCTAGACGCATCCATGTAGTTTTGCTAACTTCTCCCAACATTCATCTCACATATTTTTATACTCGCTCTTAGAAATGGTTCTAAGGGCTGTTAATCCAGGAGGAAATATGATCTACGAAACGGCATTTGTCGTTCGCCCAGACGCATCCGAAGAAGCTATCGCTTCTATCAAGACAGGACTTACTGAGTCCTTCAAGTCATTCGGTGCCGAAATTCTCGTTAACGATTCATGGGGAGTAAAAACTTTTGCTCAGCCAACTGAATCAGGTCTCAAGAAAGGTGGTTACCACTACTTTATGTACAAAGGTGGAGGGGATCTCAACGCTGAGATTGAACGTCGTTACAGAATTAACGAAAACATGGTTCGCTTCATCATCGTCAAACTCGGCGAAGATAAGCACCAAGATGAAATCGTTAAAGGCTACATGAATCCAAATCACGCGAAAGTTGATCAAGCGGAAATGGATGAGGAAGGCGGCTTCGGTGGTGGAGAAGATAAAGATAAGAAAATGCACTCTAAGCGCAAGTCTTGTTGGTTCTCTGCGAAGAAAACGTCACCAGATTGGAAAGACCCAAAGTCATACGCTTGGCTCGTCAACGAGTTCGGAAAAATTTCTCCAGCGCGTGTCACTGGTCTTACTCCGACATTCCAGCGTCGTGCCAACGAGTCCATCAAGCGCGGCCGTAACATGCTCCTCATCAGCTACCAGTCTAACGAGACTGCGCGCTAATTAAGGGAACACAACCGGTATGAACACAACCGTGATACAACCACCACAGCTATCTAAGGGAAGACTTCTCCTATTGGGGAGTTCATCCGTTATTCTGTGCCTGAGTTTTGTCATGTCCGTGTTTGCCCCATTCCCACTTGCTTTGGCCGTCATCCTTTATGGACGCGTCCTCGGCTTGGTCACTGGACTGGCAGGCCTAGTCGCCGCTTTTGCCTTCGCTTTTTTCATGTACCAGGACTTAACGCTCTTTTGGTTTTATGCGTGTGTGCTGATTTTTGGAATTGCGATCGCTGAAATAGTTCTGAGAAATATAAATCCTGTCAAAGGGATGGTTATTTTCGGACTTGCCTTTATTCTCGGCTTCGTTGGCGTCGGGACTTTACTTTTAAAGTCTCGGAATCAATCGGTTGAGCAATACATCGTCCAGCAAATGGAACTGAGTAAGGACAAGATCGAGCAGCAGAAAAAAATTATTGAACAGAGCACAGACAAAGATTCTCTCCAGGTGCTCCAGCTCTTGGATCAACCAAAACTTCTCGCCAGAGAATTGATTGAATCTTTCCCGTCGTATTTTTTCATGGGTGTTTTTCTCATGCTTTGGTTTAACACTTTCTTGGCACTGAAGAGTCGGCGTTTGCTTCTCTCAGCTCAAGATTATCCTCACTCAGAGAAGAATTTACTGAACTTCAAAGTTCCGTTCGAACTCATTCCCGTCCTCGCCGTTGGCTTTGCGCTCGCGATCTGGGGGAACAGTATGGGCGAACTCAATTGGGAACCGGTAGGTCTTACGATCATTAAATGTCTTGGGATTTTTTATTTCTTCCAAGGCTTTGGTGTCATGAGCGATCTTCTCACATTCCTTGGGATCATGGGTTTTTTCCGCTCCATCATGGTGATGATCGTCATTCTCATGGCGAACTACCTGATCGCAGCAGCTGGTCTGTTTGATAACTGGTTTGATTTCAGAAAGTATTTTGTAAAACGTAAAACTGATTTGGAATAATTTAGGAGAATATTATGAAAGTCATCCTTACTGAAAAAGTGAAGGCACTCGGAACGATCGGCGAAATCGTCAACGTTACTGCAGGATTTGCCCGTAACTTCCTCTTCCCAAGACAACTCGCACTTCTTGCTGACGAGAAAAACTCGAACATCCTCAAGGATAAGCAAAAAGCCCTCGCAAAGAAAATCAACGCTGAAAGAGACGTTGCAGTTGCGACCAAGAATAAACTCGAAGGTCTGACTGTGGAACTCATCAAGAAAGTCGGTATGAACGGCCGCCTCTTTGGTGCTGTGACTTCGCAAGAAATCTCAAAAGAGCTCGAGAAACTCGGGGTCTCTGTTGAGCGTCGTCTTCTCACTGTTGACGGGTCAATCAAGTCTCTCGGGACTTACGACGTCAAAGCAAAACTCTTTAACGATGTGACTGCTACATTCAAACTTAAAATTGCGATCGATGCTGTCATGGCCGCGCAACTCAAGAAAGAACAAGAAGAAGCTCAGAAAAGAAACGCTGAGAAGAAGGCGAAAGCAGAAGCTGCAAAAGCTGCTGCCGCTGCAGAAGCCGAAGCTGCTGCCAACGCAGAGTAATTTATTTACTAAACATCCAGGGAGACTTAGTCTCCCTGGACTTTTCACCTCTTACTTCTTTTTACAACCTCGAAATTTACTTTATAGACTTTCCGCACATGAGTTAGATTGCTTCTACCCACTCTCTTCGTTCTCCGGAGTCCCAGAAAATGGCAATAGAAAATAAGAATGAGCTTCCTCACGACATCTCTGCCGAGAAAGCACTTCTGGGCTGTCTCCTCATCGATAACTCGAGCTTCGATGAAATCTCGGATATCAATCTCGATTCTTCTGATTTTTATCATCCCCAGTACTCTATTATTTTTCACGCGATCAAAGACCTCCACATGGAGGCACTTCCTTTTGACATCGTCACTGTTTCATCGAAACTCAATGATCACGGGAAACTCGAGCGCGTAGGTGGTCAGACCGGACTCATCACGATCTGCGATGAAATCGGTTCAGCAGCCAACGTTGAATACTACGCTCGCCTTATCAAACAGAAATCAGTTCTGCGCGAAGTTGTGAGAACTGCGACTCGTGTTGTTCAGAGTGGGACGAATTTCTCTGGGAACATCGAAGATTTTCTCCAGGAAGTTGAGTCAGGTTTTTTTAAGCTCACGAGTACCGCCAAAAATAATAAAATGGTCTCGATCAAACAGGCCCTCTACGAGAACCTGAAAGAACTCGAGAAACCTGCTCGTGCCAAAGGTGAGATTACTGGAATTACCACTGGCTTTCCTTCCATGGATAGAAAACTGTTGGGGCTTCAGCCAGGCCAGCTCATTCTCATTGCTGCTCGCCCTGGTATGGGGAAAACCGCCTTTGCTCTTAACTGGGCAGTCGCAGCTGCTCGCCAAACAAATGCTGCCGTCGCAGTTTTTTCCTACGAGATGATGTACGCAGAGCTTTCGATGCGACTGCTCGCCAGTGAGGCCTGCGTTGATTCAAGAAAACTAAAAACAAAAGAATTTAATGAGGTCGATCTTCGGTCTATCTCGTCAGCGATTCAGCGTCTTTCAAATCTCAAGCTCTATATCAATGACGTGGGCTCAACGAACCTCATGGATATTCGCTCGTACTGCAGGAAGCTCAAGGCCGAGCAGGGTCTGGCTATGATCATTGTTGATTACCTTCAGATCATGCCGATGCACGTGAAGAAACAAAATCGCGAACAAGAAATTGCGGAACTTTCACGCGGATTTAAAATGCTCGCCAACGAACTTGAAGTTCCGGTCGTTTGCTTATCTCAGTTAAATCGATCAGCAGCGGCACGAACAGATAAGCGTCCGGCACTTGAAGATCTTCGAGAGTCAGGTTCCCTCGAGCAGGATGCCAACATCGTATGTCTGATTCACAGGGATGAGTATTACACGAAAGAGGCATCGACCAAAAAAGGCATCGCTGAAATTATCATCGCCAAAAATCGTAACGGCGAGCCGGGAGATGTTGAGCTAGCGTGGGTCGGAAATCAGACCAAGTTCACAGAGCTCGCTGGTGGCGGACAAGAGAAGTGATCTCCTCCCGTTTTCGCTGGAATAATTCAACGATTCTTGAGCTCTCTCGACCGAAGAATGCATTCATCTATTACCGGACCACCAGACATAATCTCATCACGGGTTATCCCGAAACATACCCTCTCCAGAATTTTTTGGATTCGCTTGAACTCAAAATGCTCCAAGACAAAGTGAAAGGCCATCACGTTTTTCATTTCCATTATGAGCTTGGACTTATCCTTCAGGGGTCTGGTCACGCAGTCGGAGATGACGTTCCATTGGCGATCGAAATTGAGTACGAGGGGGCAAAGAAAACGGGAATTCCAAAATCAAGAATCGATTCCATTCCGCTTAAGTCTCTTGAGCGCCCTACGTGGAGTGAATACAAGGAAGCCTACAAGTACATTCAGGAGCAACTGAACTCAGGGAATTGTTATCAAGTGAACGTCACCTATCCGTTTGATTTTGAAACGGAAGAAAACTTTGATCCGCGAGACATCATGTCTTTTTTCTTCTCACGAGAGGGGCTCGGAGCTTTCGCTCACGCCACTCTTTATCATGATCAAATGATTCTGAGTAATTCACCGGAGTGTTTGTTTCAGTACCGCGATAAAGAACTTTTCACGATGCCGATCAAAGGAACGATGAGAAGGAAAGGAACTCTCTTGGAGGATTGGAAAGAACTCTTAAAGAGTACCAAGGACGAGGCCGAGCTTCTCATGATCACCGATCTCCTAAAAAATGATCTCAACCGCCTTGATCGTCCGCGCGCGCGCGTTCTGAAAAAAAGAGCAGCACTCGAAGTGCCTGGGCTCCTTCATCAGTATTCTCTTCTCAGTGTTGAGCTGGAAAAAAAGATTTCACTCCTTCATACACTCCAATGTCTTTTTCCCGGAGGTAGCGTCACAGGAGCACCGAAGAAAAAAGTCATCCAGATTATTCAAGATGTTGAGCGTTCACGTCGGGGAACTTACTGCGGTTCGACTCTTCTTTGTTACGCAGACAAAAAAATTGCGAGCATCAACATCAGAACTGCCGAGGTGGATCTGTCTGAAAGATTGTGGCGCTATGGTGCTGGAGGAGGGGTAACTCTCGCTTCGAACCCTGTGCATGAGTTTCAAGAGATGGAAGCGAAGGTTGCGAGCTTTCTGACATTAATTCGCGCTCCTGGGTACCTGTCTAAACCAGAGTGATTTCATTTGGTTAGTACTTTCATCGCAAGACGTTTCTTTCAAAGTCTTACAGGCGTTGACGTATGTTTTTCTCAATAGATATGCTTCAGTTCAAGAGCTACCCAACGGATTTGAGTAGATTAATTTTCAAGGAGTCGAGAATGACAACTGAGACGACCACGAATGGTCTACAGGATAAAAGCACAGGAAAGATAAGCCTGGAAATGCTGTCGAAGATGACAGGCTTTCCAGTTGAGATCATCAAGGATGAGATTTTTCATGGTAAGGGTTCAGAAGATATTTCTCTCGAAGACCTCCGCTCCGCCATGCTGACTTACATCGATTCCTCGATTCTCATAAAAGAAGATTAAGAAAAAAGCCCCGCTACGACGGGGCTTTTTTATGTCTCCGAGCTCACTACTCAACATTTAGACACTCATTCAAGTTCACTCATTCAAGTTCGATTATTAGATTCCGATACCTTAAGCATAAAGAAGATTTTTTGCTCAAAGGTAATCTCATGGATATTGCAACAATTGCAGGATTAGCACTCGCCACAATTTCGGTGATTGGTTCAATTCTCTATGGTTCTCCTATTTCAATCTTCATCGATATTCCTTCGGTGGCAGTTGTAGGCGGAGGAGTGATTGCGACGACGATGGTTAAGTGGCCGATGGAAAACTTGAAGGCACTTGTTCCGATTTACATGAAATCGATTTTCACCACTCCAGCAGATCCGAAAGCGATGATCGAAGAAATTCAAAAACTCGCTGAGACTGCTCGTCGCGAATCAGTCTTCGCTCTTGAGAAAATTCCTGTCGAAGATAAATTTCTTAAGAAAGCTGTGACTCTTGCGGCAGATAACCGTCCACCTGAAGTGATTACTTCGATTCTTTCGCTCGAGATCGCTGCGATGGAAGAGAGACATTCTAAGGGTGTTGATATTTTGGAAGGGATGGGAGCCGATGGTCCAGCTTTCGGTATGATCGGAACTTTGATTGGTCTTGTCCAGATGTTGCAAAGTATGTCGGATCCTTCATCAATTGGTCCTGCGATGGCGGTTGCTCTTCTCACGACATTTTATGGATCATGTCTTGCTAACATTTTTACTATTCCTGTTGCGATGAAGTTAAAAATCCGCTCAAAGCAAGAGTCAACGAAGATGAACATCGTCATCGCCGGTGTGCTCGGGATCGTCGCCGGAGAAAACCCTCGTGTGATTCGTGAGAAACTCGATTCGTTCCTCGCTCCGAAAGATCGCCTAGTTGAGGTTAAGAAGGAGTAAGATATGGCAGACGCACCTAAGTGTCCTCCATGTAAGCCAGGTGCCCCCGGGTGGCTGGCGACATTTTCGGATCTTTGTACTCTTCTTCTTACGTTCTTTATTCTTCTTCTCTCGTTCGCCAAGACTGAGACAGCGAAGTACGAAGCTGCGATTGGTTCACTCCGAAACGCTTTCGGTGGTAACGTACTCAAGGCCGGAGATGTGATGAGAGCAGGGAAATCTCCGAGCGATGCTCCAACAATGATTGATTCTGAAAATCCTGCAAAACCATTTCCGATTGAGTTTCTGACTGCAGAAGGTCTCTTGGATAAACACGAAATTAACCGTGAGTCAGATACTCAGCTCAACCAGCTGAAAAAAATGCTAATTGAGAATGATCTCTCGGAATCAGTGAATGTTTACGAACTACCGGAATCGATTATTGTCCGGATGAAGGATAAGATTCAATTCCGTAGGGGAAGTATTGGAATCGATGAAATAAACGTTCAGGTTTTTGATCGCTTGGTTAAGATGCTCCGGGAAAATCCCTGGAACATTCTCGTGGAAGGTCACTCAGAAGTAGGAGAAGCTTTTGAGAAAGATAAAGAAGTAGACGCCTATGAGCTCTCGTCTAAGCGCGCACTTGAAGTTTCTAAAGCTTTGATCCAGCGTGGAGTTTCGTCAGGAAGAATCACTACTGTTTTCTATGGCGATTCCCGTCCCCAGGAAAAAACCAACGGCAATATTTCTGATCGCCGAGTTGAGTTTGTTTTGAAAAGGAACGACCTGAGGACCGAAGGCCGCAAGGTAGAAGGTCAATAAAGTGGATTTGATTGAAGTTAGCTGGCTCCATGATGAGGAGACTCTCAAGGAAGCATTGAAGTGTTCTATCCACTGCTCCGGTCAGCAGCTCAAGAAATATTTTTCTTCGAAACAGCTTCAGCGACCGGTAAAATCCGGTGACGAGTTAAAGCTTCCTTTGAATCTCGTGAATCACCTCATGACCAATCCGGAGTTTAAGGGTACGAGACCTTCTATCCTCGCCGAAGATTCTCTTTACATCGCTCTTCATAAACCACCAGGCATTCACTGCCATCCTCTCGATTACAGCGATAAGGACACTTTGCTGAACTATCTGGTCGAGGAGAGCAAGTTTGAAGCAATCAATGTGAACGCCGGTCAATATGACCGCGGACTTCTTTATCGTCTGGATTATGAAACTTCCGGCGTTGTCCTTCTTGCTAAAACTGAACGCGTTTACCAGAATACGCGAAATGATTTCCAGCATGAAGTGAAGCAGAAATTTTATTGGGCAGTAGTTAGTGGTGACTTTGATAAGGACGGTCTCTGGACTCATCACTTCAAGGCAACCGGAGTGAAGGGAAGTAAGCAGAGAGTTTTTGATCAGGAAACTGAATCTACTTTCCAGGGAACAATGTCAGTCATGAAGATCACTGAGAATCTTGGAAAAAGTCTTCTTCTGGTTAATCTTAAAACAGGATTACGTCATCAGATCAGGGCCCAGTTATCCCATTTGGGATTTCCCATTCTAGGTGATGAACTCTATGGAGGATTCCAAGCCGAGAGAATTTTTCTGCATGCTCTTCGCTATGAATGGATGAGTGTCGTCGAAGATCCGAATGCGGAATTATTTGACCGTTTGTTTGACTTGAACGGTGCTCTTCAAATGAGTCATGATGTGCTCAGGCGTTTCTAACGTCGCGAGTTTCACAATAAATTTCCCTTCCGTCACAGCGTTGATTTCCACTTGATCGTGAGACAGACGGAAGCGAACAAAATCTACTTTCTCTAACATATCCTGATGCGAAACTCTGGCGATGAAACTCATGTGATTAGCAAGTTGGCGGTACATGAGAGCATCGAGATTCGCTGCTTTCGGAGGAATCGCGACTTCAACAATTTCTACGGCGAGATTGTTTCCCTCACAGAAAAGATTCCAATTCGCAGGGACTTTTTTTTCAAGCTGGATGATAACTGCTCTGCAGGTAGTCGATTTAAGCTTTTGATTGGCGAAGACTCCCCATTGTTCTTTACTCGCAACTTGATAAAGGAACATCCCAAAGAGGATAATTCCAACAGTTAAAACAGGCTTTTTCATCAAGGAATTCCACAACATAAGAGCATTATCCCTGGAAAACATGAAATTTGCACTAAAGAGTTCTGTCTCTTATTCCGATAATTACCGTCAGGAACTCAGCTATAAAAGTGAAGGGTAAAATGCGGAAATTGGACGCTAAGACTTGGAATAAATTGAAAGTACTCGGTGGGCATCAAGGGGCGATGAAGATTAATGATCTCGCCTCTGAGCTCAATCTCCAGGTTGAGGATACGCTTGCTTTTCTTCGGCAGGTTTTCCCCGACGGCAAGGCCGCGATTGTTTATGAAAATGAAGGGGAGTGCTGGGTCGATTTCAGCGCTGGCTCCCTCCAGTACATGCTTCCTGTGAGTCCTTCGGAATGGACCTTTCTTCAAAAACTTCTTGAGAAAGCACCTGTGAGTTCTTTCGAGGATCCTTCGTACGAAGTTCTCAAAAAGAAACTCCACGATGATAGTCCTCTCAATACGGTGATGCAGATTCTATCCCAGATTGATTCTTGGGATCACGAATTCTCACAGGAAGATCAAATTCTGGTAAGCCTTCTCGATGAAGCTGTCTCTCATCACTACGTCCTCAAAATCAAAACAAATGAAGAGAAAATCTACTCTGTGTATTGCTGTAAAGTGCTTCACCTTGATGGCCAGCTCACTCTGGTCGCTGAGGATTCATCGGATCACTGCCTCATGGTTATTCCGCTTCATAAAATTCATTCTTACGATCGAATCGAAAAGAGCGGAACTCCACGCGTGACTAATTTCGAACTCGAAGGATTCATCACAGCTGTCCGGTCGATGAATGAAAAAGAAACTCGTTTGATCCTTAAGATCTACAATCCCCAAGCGGTAAATCTCTTTCCGGATCATCACTTCCTTGGAAAACCTTGTATGGTGACGAACCCTGAAGGTGATCTCATTTGGGCGGCGTATGTCGAGCCTTGTCATGACCTCTTTGATTGGGTTTATTCTCTCGCTCAGCACGTAGAAATTCTCGATCCAACGAACTTCAAAGAGGAATATTGTTCTTATCTTGAGGATAAAATGAGAAAAATAGCTTAAGCTTTTTTCTTATGAAAAGCAGATCGAGCCCACCTTTTTTTCTGATGTCTTTCATTCCCGCTGTTGCTTACTGGCTGCTGGAAACATATAGCACTCTGGAAATTGCTCTTATGGGTGGAATTTTTCTTGGTGTTGTGGAAATGGTCCTCGAGAAAAAATTCACTGGCCACATTCATACTTTATCAAAGCTCAACATTTCTCTTATCGTCGCTCTAGGTGGGATCTCGTTGATCGCCAAAGAAGGCATCTGGTTTAAGCTTCAGCCGACGATGACGGGCATCGCAGTGTCTTTGTTCTTTATCTATAAGAAATCAAAAAAGGAGTCACTCATTCATCAGATGCTGATTGATATGAAGACTCCGGCCGATCGAATGCTTCCGGAAAAAATTTATGGAATCATGGAATGGCATCTTTGTCTTTTTCTGTTCGGGT
>CANETG010000019.1 GCA_947440875.1 Bacteriovoracaceae bacterium | reverse complement strand
GTAGGTTTCTTTCTCTTCGCATTCATCTTCACGAATCAGGTAAAGACTCTCAGTGGGAAACTCCGTAATGGGCTGGATCCTTACGGTAAAATCAAATCATCAGAAGATTACGCAAAAATCCTCGAGAAGTACCGGCCTTACATCCGGGAAACACTTAGAGTATGGGAAGAAGAGAAAAAAGCAGTCAGTGTTAAGGATGTGCGCTGATAGGTACTAACATCAGCTTTTCTTTATCCTGATAAACTATTTTTGCCTGCGCTAATGCGGGATTATGTGCGATTGCAAAGTCTGTGAGATAAAATGAATCTCCCCACTTCACACCGTCCAGAAAGAAATTATTAACGTCATCTGTAAGATAAACTTTTTCAATGTTTTTCTCTTTCATCTCCTGGCGAATTTTTTGAAATTCTCTCGCCTGCCAACTAACTGTACCTGCTACATACTGCCCGATTCCCAGATTAGATAAAAGTGATACCGCCATGACCATGAAGGCCAATCTTTTAATGGGTATTTTTCTGTCTGCCATGAGCTTCACTGCAAACAACCAGAAGACAATAACAAATCCAAAAAGATAAAGAGTCACGTACTCATGATAGTGGGCAAGGTTCTTCATCACGATCATCCACAACGCCCCCCCCGCAAGAGGAACTGATAATTGGAATTTCGCTTCCGGGTCCATTTGGCGCCAGAAAGGCATGAAGAACTTTATCAAAAGATATAAAATGAAGAGCTGGAAAATCGCCTTGGGCAAAAGACTGATGTAATGCTGAAGTTTCTTTTTGTAATTTTTTACATGCAGCGAATACAAAGGATACGGGGTAAGGAAGTCAAAAGTACGTTGTAACTGATTGCTCAAAAAAGATGGTAGGGTCACGTTTTTGACCTTCATAAACTTCGTTTTGTACTCACCAAAACCGAGTCTATGATAGGCACTGATGACGATACTCGTTTCATTCCAGGCCAACTTTCTGATGTGGGCTTCACTCATAATATTCGCCGCCAGCATAAGTGCCGGCAAAGGAACACTCATAAGGCAGTAGGCCCAGGGAATGGAGCGAAGTGCACCCGCCCGCTTTGTTTTGAAATCGCGAAAAAATCGCAGGATTGCCCAACCGGCAATGAAAAAAATTACGGCATAACCTCGACCAAGGAGCGGGCCGAGAAGACAGCCGGTGAGAAGAAGTTTTTTTAATCCTTTTTTCTCATAATCAACAATCCCATTGATCAGTAACAGAATACTAAAAATAGTAATCTGATCGAAGTGGACCATGTCCTTGTACTTAATGAATAAGGAAGACGAGAGGACCAGAAGGAAAACAGCAACCGCCTCCTGCTGATTACGGGCAAATTGTCTGACAAAGCGCCAAAGGAAAAACGCCGTGAAAAGAAAGATTAGGTTCATTAATTGGCGGGCGACATAGATGTAGGAACTCAGATGATCCCAAAAGGGTGAAAGTAACGTGTGCATAAGCCCGGAAAAAATAATCGGATAACGATCGAAATAGATGTAATCAAAACCAACCGGATTAACGGTTTTCTGAGTGTAGCCGAGGAAAAAGTTTTCCGGTGAAGCATGAGCGATTTGCGAAAGAACATGCGCTGAAACCCAGCCATGATGGCCTGACTCAAACCCTGTCTTGATAGGCTGAAGGGCCAGAACGAGAAGCCCGAAGAGAATAAACAATATTTTAGGTCGCTGAAGGAGAGACAAAACGAATTCCTTTTCTTAAAATCACTTTATACCATACAGCATCAGGAAAACCATGGACCTCAGTATTATTCTACCGATCTACAATGAAGTGGAAAATATTCCCCAACTCATCAGTGAAATTGAGGAGACCATCCGGCCACTCATGTTGGATTACGAAATCCTCGCCATTAACGATTGCAGCACTGACGGAAGCCTCCAGCTCCTTGAAGAAATGGCAAAGAATAACTCTCAGCTCAAGGTTCTTTCGTTTTTCACAAACAGCGGACAGACCGCAGCTTTTGATGCCGGATTCAAAAATTCCAGCGGCAAAATTCTCATCACGATGGATTCAGACCTTCAGAACGACCCGCGCGATATTCCAAAAATGCTCGAGAAGATGAATGAGGGTTTCGATTATGTGACAGGATGGCGCGAAAAGAGGAAAGACGGCTTCATTCTCAGAAAGTTTCCTTCGAAAATCGCTAACTTCATTATACGGAAAGTGACGAAAACAAAATTCAAGGACCTCGGCTGTTCGCTGAAAGTTTACCGCCGCTCGGTGGTTGATCATCTTCATCTCTATGGCGAAATGCATAGGTTCATAGGTGTTCTCATTGAATCCATGGGAGTCAAAGTCGCGCAGATCCCGGTTAATCATCGCCCGAGAGTTGCCGGCGTATCGAAATACGGGATCAATCGTACTTTCAAAGTGATTCTTGAGTTATTGACTGTGTGGTTCATGAAAGGTTTCCGCACAAAACCTGTTTATGTCTTCGGCGGAACAGGACTTTTCTGTTTCGGGCTCAGTATTCTCTCACTGGGGATTTCCTCCTACCAGAAAATATTTTTTGAAACAAAGATCCACCGGAATCCGCTGTTTCTCATCAGTATGGTGCTTATCCTCGTTGGTGTTCAGATGCTGGCACTCGGGCTTATTGCCGACATGCTCATGAGAACATACTTCGAATCACAGAATATCCGGCCATACATCATCGCTAAAAAAGTAAATCTATGATCGAAACTATTCTCGCCAAGTATGCTGAGAAGATATTCAACCCATGGGTGATTATTGGATTCATAGGACAACTTCTTTTCTTTGGAAGATTCGTCATTCAATGGATTGCATCAGAGAGAAAAGGTCAGAGTATTATTCCGGTAGCCTTCTGGTATTTCTCTCTCGGGGGCGGGATTCTTCTATTAATTTATTCTATCAGTATCGGCGATATCGTTTTCACGGCCGGCAGTTTTTTAAATCTATTTATTTATGTGCGTAATTTGATGCTCATAAAAAAGAGACAGTCCTAGGAATTAGAAATCGTTCATTATAAAGAACTGAAATTACATGACTTGCTTAAATTTAAAATCTAAGTCAGAATATTTAAAGAATGAAGAGGTGGTGAGAAGCTTCGAACTCCTCACCTAAAGTTTCATCAAGTCATTCTTAAAATTACAGCGAGCTGTAATAAAAGAATAACGAGAATCAACACCCTCATCATTTCTTCCATGAAATTCCTTACCTTAAGGGCGCCCTTCATTGGGCGTCTAATGGAAGGATTCACAGAAGACTTCTTCAGTAACTCACACGTAAATTTTTGTATTTGGGAAATTTGGCTTAAGGCTAAGGAATTGCACTATCGAACAGACTGGGTTGCAAAATTTCAGAATTTAAGTCAAAATAATTGAAGAATGAAGAGGTGGTGAGAAGCGCTAACTCCTCACCTAAAGTTAATTCAAGTCACTCTTATTATTACAGCTAGCTGTAATAATAAAATAACAAGAATCAACACCCTCTGCATTTCTTCCATGAAATTCCTTTCTCAAGGGCGCCCTTCATTGGGCGTCTAATGGAAGGATCCACAGAAGAACTCTTCAGTACTTCAAATCAAATTTAAATGTCGTTGAGGAAAATAGAATAGGAAGAAAAAATTCTTAGCTGAAAAGTCTCATCCGCCAAACCGCCCAAACCGCTTCATAGATAATCTTCCGACTCATCTTCGACTGACCTTCACGTCTCTCCGAAAAAGTAATCGGCACTTCCTGAAGCTTGAGCCCCTTCTTCCAGGTTTTGTAATTGAGCTCAATCTGGAATGAGTAACCATTCGAGAAAATCTTATTAAGATCAATCTGACGAAGAGTGCTCGCGCGAAAACATTTAAATCCACCCGTCGCGTCCTGGATTTTCATACCAGTGATAATTTGGGTGTAGATCGATGCAAAATAGCTCAGGAGAAGTCGCTTCATCGGCCAGTTAATAATTCGGATTCCCCCAATATAACGAGAGCCAATCGCGAGATCACAGTTCTGTGCAGCCGCTAAAAGTCCCTGGATATCTTTAGGATCATGGGAAAAATCGCAGTCCATCTCGAAGATAAACTCGTAACCCTTCTCGAGCGCCCATTTGAAGCCGGTAATATAAGCCGTACCGAGACCAAGTTTTCCCTGGCGCTCAATCATGTGGACGTTGGGATGGGTGAGCTGGAACTTTTTAATAATCGCGGCCGTGCCATCCGGAGAGCCATCTTCAATGACGAGAATCGAAAGTTCCGGATAAAGCCCGTTCAAAGTCGTGAGCATATTCTCAACGTTATCGGACTCGTTATAAGTGGGAATGATGACGAGAGATTTTGAGTAGGGCAGCATGGAAATTCCTTTTCGAAATTAAAGCACACAATTCTCAGTTCGAAATCCACAATCAAGATGGTTTTAAGTAGTTTCCTGGGATGGAAGAGATGTTTTCAAGATGGATTAGAGAAGTACTTTTGGAGCTTGAAAGGGCCAAAAGAAATCAAAATTACTTCAGGGCTAAACAAATGCAACTTCTCGAAAGAGAGCTTCATCGGCTGAGGGGCAGACTAGCGATTTCAAGAGCTTAGCCGGTTACAAAAACCCACAATTATGCCGAAGAGTTAAATATGAAAACAACTGAGAGTTTAGCAGAACTTTATAGAGCGATTGAAGAAATGGAGGGTCCTTTAGAGGCCCGAGAACACGTTTCTGTAGTTGTGAGCTTTATCATCGGAAATATCCAAGACGAAAAACTTCCATTAACTGCTGAAGAGATTGAACGCAGGCTTCATCAAGAAGCTGTCGATTTTAGATCGATGGTAGATCACCACAAGAACAAGTCGATCGCATGAGCATGAATTCATCACTATCGTTATCAATTCTTTATCAGGTCATTTTTGAGATGAAAGGAAAGCTCGCCGCAAGAGAGTTTTGTGCGACAGCAGTCCATAATGCGATTTCCGAAATACAAGAATCGGGTAAAGAAGTGACAGCAGATGAGATTGATCGAAGACTCGCTCGGATGGTGACTGATTTCAAACAGGTTAAGGATAATTCTAAAAAGTCCATCGCCTAATCGCCCCCGCTCATTCTACAATTTTCCCACATGACTATTTTCGACAAGACCTATTGGGACAAAAATTATTCCGATCCAATGACGATGGATGGGATTGTGAATGCCCGAGAGCATGCCAAATACCTCAAAGCCTTTTTGGCCATTGAGCACGTCGAAATCACTTCCATTATTGACTTGGGTTTTGGGTACGGACATTTGTTCCGCGAAATGATGAAAACTTTTATTCCTTACCGCGCGGTTGGAATTGAGCCCTCGCCGTATGCTTTCAAGAAAGCTCGGCCTGACAAACTGAGGCCCGTTGAATCAACTAAGCTCAAACTTTATCAGGAAGGAATTGTTGATTGGTGTGAGACAGATCGGAAAAGAGAAAATACTTTTGACCTCGGTATTTGCACTTCGGTTTTCCAATATCTTTCAGACAAAGAATTAAAGATTGTTCTTCCAATTCTCGCTTCGAGAATTAAATTTCTCTACCTGACTGTACCTACCAATGTGGAACTTGGTCGCCAAGTGAGTGAACTGGAATTTAAAGATGAGTACGCCATCCACCGTACGCGTGATGAATATAAAAAACTCATTTCTCCCCATTTTACTTTTTTAGGTAGCCGAGTTCTTGAAAGTAAAAAGTATTTCAACGAAGAATCGACGCCATTTACTGATCTTCTCTTCAGATTTTAATCTGCGTCATATCAGAAACTTAGAGTAGAGCTTGGGACTTGATTCTTGACTCATTTCAAGTGAAAATAAAAGTGTGGAAAGATGAAGAGGTGGTGAGAAGCTTGACACTCCTCACCTAAAACTACTTCATGTCATTCTTAAAATTACAGCGAGCTGTAATAAAAGAACAACAAGAGTTAGTACCCTCGTCATTTCTTCCATAAAATCCTTCTTGTAAAAGGCGCCCTTCATTGGGCGTTTTTTATTTCAGGATTCACAGGAAGAAAGCACCACTACACTCACTCAGCTAAAATGTTTGATGAAAAATAATCCCGCAGACAAAAAACTTCCCATCTGGAAAAAAAGTATTGATCGCCATGCCTCAGCTTCATGTTGGGACTTGATTCTTGGTTAAATTCAAGTGAAAATAATAACTGGAAAGATGAAGAGGTGGTGATGAGCTCTTAACTCCCCACCTAAAGTTAATTCAAGTCATTCTTAAAATTACAGCGAGCTGTAACAACAGAATAACCAGAACCAACACCCTCGTCATTTCTTCCATAAAATCCTTGGTTAAAAGGCGCCCTTCATTGGGCGTTTTTTATTTCAGGATTCAAGGAAGAAGACACCACTACACCCACTCAGCTAAAATGTTTTATGAAAAATAATCCCACAGACAAAAACTTCCCATCTGGAAAAAAAGTATTGATTGCCATGCTTCAGCTGCACAAGAGCTCGGGCTCAGCACGTACTGCATATGAAAATATTCGGTATTTTAAATCTCGCGGGTACGAAGTCCACGTCGCTGCGATGACGATGGATAAGGAACTTCTTTCCTCAATGGGTGTGATCCCACACAAAATGTTTCCGTGGATTAAGAGCACTGGGTTTACTCGTCGTCGTTGGTACGACTGGCAAGTTCAAAGACTCAGAAAAAAACTTTCTCCCGACATTACCGTGGGCCACGGTGACATCAGTGATCAAGATGTACTGACTCTCCACAATTGCGTCTTCCTTGCTTCAGAACTTATTCACAATAAAACTCTCTCAAAAGATCATGAGATGGCGCGCACTCATAATCCCCTACTTCGGGAAATGGGATTTACAAAAATGATCGCCAATTCTGAACTGATGAAAAAAGATACGGTAGAAAGATTTCACGTTCCGCCAGAAAATATCCATGTTGTTTACCCAGCACTGGATACAAAAATATTCCGTCCGCTACACAATAAAGATGAGCTCCGTACGCGGTTCGGCTTTCCTGACAAGGTGATTGTGAGTCTCGTGACCTCCGGAAACTTCCAAAAAAGGGGTTTAGACCTTTTTATTTCAGCAATTGAGCAGCTTTCCGCTGATATTCGTGACAAGGCCAGCTTCCGGGTGGTAGGTAAAGATGAGAAAGGACAATACTCCGGAAGAGGGATCATCTTTGACCCAGGTCTTTCAGACATTGAAAGTTACTTCAATGCCATTGATATCTTCGTCCTTCCGGCGCGCATTGAAGAATTCGGCCGAGTTGTCCTTGAAGCCATGGGGTGTGGCGTCCCGGTCATCACCACAGATAAAGTGGGTGCCGGTGAACTTCTCGAAGCGGATGCCAAAGAGTTTGTAATTCCATCTCAAAACGTAAAGGCCCTATCAGAAGCTTTAACAAAGCTGATTACAGAACCAAATCTCCGACAAAAACTCGGAGAGCTCAACGTAAGACTTGCACAACAGCAAGCAGAAGAGACACTCGGCCAGAGGTTTGACCGCGTCTTTCTTGAAAACAAAAAATAAAACCTCAATTGGTATGCATGGAAAAATTTAGCGAACTGCCCCTGAATCCCCTGATTCTCAAGAATCTGGAAGACTCGGGCTACACCACTCCCACTCCTATTCAGCGGGAAGCAATTCCACATTTATTAGAAGGGAAAGATCTTCTTGGAATCGCGCAAACGGGAACTGGTAAAACTGCTGCGTTCTCTCTCCCGATTATTAACTTCCTCACTAACAATCCTAAAGAAGTAAAAAGCCTGGCACCTCGGGTGCTCATTCTCTCTCCGACAAGAGAACTCGCCTCTCAGATTGCCGCCAACATTCAGAAATACTCGAAAGGTCTCCACATCGGAACGACCGTTATTTTCGGCGGTGTAGGCCAAGCTCCTCAGGTCGCTGCTATTAGACGCGGCCTCGATATCATTGTGGCGACACCTGGAAGACTTCTTGATCTCATGGATCAAGGCTTACTCAAAATTGATACAATTGAAGTTTTCGTCCTCGATGAAGCTGATCGCATGCTCGACATGGGTTTCATTCACGACATTAAAAAAGTGATCGCAAAACTTCCGAAAGATCGCCACACACTTCTCTTCTCTGCGACAATGCCGGATGAAATTTCAAATCTCGCTTCTAGACTTCTTAAAAATCCAGTTCGCGTAGAAGTTACTCCTCCCTCATCAACAGTAGAAAGAATTGATCAGCGAGTGATTTTCACTCAGCGCGTGCATAAGTATCAACTCTTAAGAAAAATTCTCGGTGAAGAAGGGGTGACTCTCACTCTCGTTTTCACTCGCACGAAACATGGCGCCAATAAAATTGTTGATTACCTCGCTCATCACCAAATTCCTTCTGCTGCTATTCATGGAAATAAATCTCAGTCTGCGCGCGAAAGTGCACTTTCAAGTTTTAAAGATGGGAAAATAAAAGTTCTCATCGCGACTGATATCGCTGCCCGTGGTTTGGATATCAATGGTGTTTCCCACGTGATTAATTTTGATCTTCCGGTTGAAGCAGAAAGTTATGTTCACCGTATTGGTCGTACAGCTCGTGCTGGGAAAGAAGGCGACGCGATTTCATTCTGTGATGAAACAGAACGTGACGCTCTTTCAAGAATTCAAAAGCTCATTAAGCTCAGACTTATTACTGAAGAATTTGTTGGTGAAGCTGAAGGGAAACTTCCTTTGAGTAAACCATTCCGAGATCCACGTCGTGATATGCAGAGATCACGTGAACCAAGACAAGACGATCGTGGTCCAAGACAGGATAGTCGCGGGCCGAGACCTGATGATCGTGGTCCAAGACAAGATAGTCGCGGTCCAAGACCAGACAATCGTGGTCCAAGACGTGATGATCGTGGCCCTCGCCAAGATCAGCGTCCTCGCGACGACCGTACAAGAGACGATCGCCCCCGTGAAGAACAACAAAATCGCCCACCAGTCGACAGAGATAGTGTTGGCAATAGAGCTCCGATTTCAAATAAGCCTCAAGGCAATTACGACGACGAAGATGATTTCCAACCTGGCTACGTTCCTTCACCAGAAGAACAAATGCAGCAGATGGAGAAAAGAATCGATGGATCTCGTGACAAGCGTCCACGCTTCCGTGGCCCAAGACCTCAAGGTCAGGGTGCTGGCCCAGGTGGCGGAAGATCAAACGAAAATCGTCGTCCCGGTAAAACGGGATTTAAATTTAGGAAGAAGACATGAAAGATTATTCAGACCTCTCGGCTCTCACTGATAAAAAACTTCGGACTCTCCGGAACAATATCAACAATCGTCTTGAAGCTTTTAAGAAAGGCGGAGAAAAGAATCTTCCGCCAAGCCATATGCTTCACGGGTTCGATGATAAAATGTGCAGTGAGCTTTTAAAGAAAGTTCAGGCTGAGCTTAAGAAACGTTTTTAATAGCGAGAGTGCTTTTTAAATCTTCGTGCTTAGGGGATAATATCTTTATGAACAAACCGAAGTTAGATAATTATAAAAAAGCACTCGCAACTCTTGATGAAGCGATGAAGAATCCTCCGGCAAATCTCCTTGAAAGGGATGGAATAATACAGCGCTTTGAATACTGCCTCGAGGTTTCCTGGAACTCAGCGAAGAAAGTACTCGAGTTTCAGGAGATAAAAGTCGACACACCTCGCAATGTCTTTCGCGAAATGGCAAAGATCGGCTGGATAGATAACCCAGAAGAGTGGATAGATTTTCTTGAAAAAAGAAATAAAACTAGTCATCTCTACCATGAAGAAGTCGCAAATGAACTTTTTGCAATTGTTCCATCTTTCTTAAAATCTTCTCACGAACTCCTTTCAATCCTCGCTGGAAAGCTTGAATGAAGTCTTACGGACTGAAGACTGAAGAAATCCATCTCATTAAAGAAATTCTTGAAAAGTCTTTCGGCGATATTCCCGATGTTAAAGTGGTAATTTTTGGCTCAAGAGCTAAAGCTAATTACAAGCCCTACTCAGACATCGACCTTGCGGTTCAGACAAAAGAAAAAGATATCTCCAAAAGAATTTCTTTATTCAAAGAAGATTGGGAGAATTCAAAGCTTCCTTACAAGGTAGACATTACCCCTTGGAAAGAACTCTATAAGGCATACGTTCCAGAAATTCGTAAAACGAAAAAAGATTTCTGGAAGCCGGAGGATAAAGAGATACATCTTTGGAGAGCTTGTCCGTACGGTCAACATTGGGTCACGAGACATCCAAGATTACCCGTTGGAAGGCAGCTCCAAGACGTAGATGGCCATTGCCGAAAAAATCCCGGTGGGAAGGATAGATTAGATGGTGATGAGATTTACTCTTTGTCGCTATTGCCTGAGTTTCAGAGTTCAACGCCTCGGCCAAAAAAATATCCTGGGAATGAGAGAATTGAGTCTCCTGATCAATTTGACTCTTTTATTTCTGGGTGGTGTAAATATTGGAACGAAGTATTAAAGCCTGATGTCCCAATAGATCCGAATTTTGTGAAAGCACTCATGGAAAGTGAGTCTAGATTTAATCCTTCGGCGTTTGCTGGAAATAAGGGGAATATCGGACCTGCACGCGGACTAATTCAAATAACAGAGCAAACTTGGCGCATTCTAAAAGATAGAAAGGGTGAACTAAAAGACCACTATATTGATCTAAAAAAAGAAGAGCTTTTTGAACCCTCAAAGAACATATGCGCTGCAATTCGGTGGTTATTTCGCAAGAGAGAAATTCTGCAAAAGAGATTGTCACGCTCTCCCAGTTGGGTAGAAACTATCGTTGAATATAAGGGACTGGGTCCAGGTCTAAAGAAAAGTGGAACGAAATCTCTAAAAGTGATGAAAGACTTTGAAATGTTCTACAAAAGATATCAATGAAAATTCTCTTTTTTCTTATTCTTTCGATGAATTTTAACGATGCACATGCAGAGAGATTTTTTAAGTTCGTCTCCACGTCCAACATGGTCGCAGAATGTGATGCTTCTCCTGAAGACGAGAGGGGTCCCTTCGGAATAGTTTTGAAGGAAAAAAACAAGACTCATGATTTCCTCGTGATGACCGGGGTCTATTATGACACTTGCAAAGACCTCGAAAAACGAGTGAATGATCTAAGGAAGAATCATAAGCATCTTTTACTGATAGGCACTGAAGGATACATACATGATCCAACAAGCAGAGTTTGGAGATGGAGATCAGTCAGAAGTCCGCGCGGTGACGAATGCATTAGCTACTTCTATAACGACTGTCCCGAGAAATAATTTTAGCGTTTAGAATGCCACTCGAGAGTCTTCTTAAGTCCCTCTTCAAAATTCGTTTGGGGAGACCAGCCAAGAAGACTCTTTGCTTTCGTGATATCGGCCCAGGTCACGTCCATGTCAGCCTTCACGGCTTCACCAAATGTGACCTTAGCTTTTTTTCCTGAAATCTTTTCCATCATCCTAATCATCTGATTGAGCGTATAGGGATTATTTCCTCCGCCTAGATTGATGATTTCATAACCCACATTTTTAGAAGCCAGAATGGTTCCCTCGGCGATGTCATCGACATAGGTAAAGTCACGTGACTGAGTCCCATCACCGTGCACGGGAATTTCTCTGTTGTTCAAGAGAGCTTCGGCAAAAATATAAGGAGACATATCTGGTCTTCCCGCTGGACCGTAAACGGTAAAGTAACGGACAACGGAAACATCGACTTTATAAAGATAATGATAAGTGTAGGCCATGACCTCTGCTGCTTTTTTGGTAGCTGCATAGGGAGAAATGGGCGTATTCACGGCCAAGTTTTCTTTAAAGGGCATCGGCTGGCCCGCGTAGAGCGAGGAAGTCGATGCGAGAACTAGTTTTGAGACACCTGAAGTTCTCATGCATTCAAGGATGTTTAATGTCCCGAGTGCATTAGTCGACATGTAGACTTCTGGATTTTCCATTGAATAACGAACGCCCGCGCGGGCAGCTAAATTAAAAACGACATCAAATTTGTGGTTGTGGAAAAGTTTAGCCAGAGAGGCTTTGTCTTCAATATCAATTTTCTCAAACTGACATCCTGAAGCCACGACGGCTTTGAGACGCTCTTCTTTTAAAGAAATATCATAGTAGTCATTCATGTTGTCGATGCCGACAACTTCAATATTTCTTTCTCTTAATTTCTGAGCTGTGCAGGCTCCTACAAAACCAGCAGCACCGGTGACTAGGACTTTTTTCATTGATCCGATCCTATCACTTTCCTTTCCACTTCTAAAATCTCAAACTGATCGCCTGATCGCTGAAACCGTATATTAAGATCATTCAAAGTGATACCGTACGAGGAATGATCCTCTTTTTGATGACCGGGCCTTGGGTCCAGCGAAATAATCTCTTCGATGAGATTCTTTTCGAAAGGTGCATCACACTTCCAAACAACATTCTTCTTCTCCGGTGCCTCAGCAAATAGCGGAGCCTCGGCTTTCACTGAATCCGCATACGGAATATACGGCTTGATATCGAGAATCGGAGTTCCGTCGACGAGATCCACTCCACTCACAAAAAGATGAACCGAATCTTTTCTTTCTTCAATTTTTAAAAATTTCACCACTGAAAGTCCGAGGCGATTTGGTCGGTGGGGAGAGCGGGTAGAGAAAACGCCGAGCTTCATTTTCCCTTCGAATCTGGGTGGCCTCACCAGTGCTTGAACGGAATCCGCACTGATCTGATGGAACTCAAATATCAGCCAGAGATGTGAGAAAGTTTCAATTCCCCGGAAGGCTTCCACGGTAAAATCAGTCTTTGGAAATACCATTTCCCCTATGGCATCCATGGCCAAGAGCGATTGGCGGGGGACGCCGAACTTCTCAGGGAAGGGAGTCCTAATAAAACAGAGGGTTTCGAGTTCCATGCTGGGTATCTTATATCTTCTAACAGGCGCCGTCCCCCGTTGATATTTCCTTCACAATTTGCTGAAATTCCACTGCGTATCTAAAGTTACGTAGTGCCAAAAAGCACCTTCGACTCGGTTTTCTAGAATCTCTATAATGGAGACAAGACGCTCATGATGAGCATCTCGAAAAACCACAAGGATGATGGTTATGACAACAACAGCTACACTGACGAATACTGCGACAAACATTGATTGGTCAAACTTCAATTCCACGGTAGTGATCGAAGTCACTCGCCCGGAAGGTGTGTTCACTTCCTCAGGGGTTGCGATCAACAGAGACACCATTCTCACTGCCGCTCATTGTCTGGATGGAGAAATCCTCAAGGTCAGAGTTTCTACTGCTGGCACTTACAGCAAGAATGGAAAATTCATTGGTGTGAAGACCTATGAGATTCATGCGGAGTATGAGCCGGAATTATCGAAGTACAACTTCGACCTCGCTAAGATTAAGCTTTCCTCATCGCTCCCCGAAGGAACTAATTTTTACTCCGTCATGAAAAATGATCGTGATCTTACTGGAAATTTCGTCCGCATTGGTTACGGCGCGCGCTTTGATAAGAATATTCGTACGATGATCACGCCCGTATTCAAACAAGTTCAGGATCCTCAGAAAGTTTTAGAACTCCACGATATGTATTCCTACTCAGGGGATTCCGGAGGACCTGTCTTTCTTCAGCAGAAAGGCCAGATGTATCTCGTAGCGATTCACTCCACACTTTCCTATGGCCCGGAAGGCAAATACTCCTTCAATCCACTGCTTGCCGCTCACCGCACATGGATTTACGCATAAGATTGCAGGTCATGCCTTGGTATTCGGCACCATATTTGATCTATTAGGGTCATGACCCTTTTGAAACTAATGGTGCTTTTCATGACGACACAACTCTTTGCTCAAACAGATCAGTGGGAAAAATTCAACTCGAGCCTCTTGATAGAGGTCACGAGACCCAAGGGTGTGTTTACTTGCACTGGGGTCGCAGTCTCCCCGAAGCTCATCATGACGGCCGCTCATTGTCTTGATGGTGAAGTGACGAAAGTTAAAGTCTTCACGCAGGAAAAATACGATCCGAAATTACCTGCGCTTGAAACAACAAGTTTTGAACTTCATCCTAATTACAAACCTGTTCAATCCGCTTTCAAAAATGATCTCGCTAAACTTCACTTAAAAGAAGCTCTCCCCGCGAGTATCAATATCTATCCCATTTTGAAAACATCGACAGTCGTGGGTCAACTTTATCGTTTTGGTTTTGGTGCTCGCGATAACCAAAATATACGTACGGTGATCACTCCCACTTTCAGGTGGATCAATTTTACAGAAAATTATATCGAGCTCGACGATACCTTTTCTAAATCCGGTGATTCCGGCGGGCCGATTTTTGTGAAAAACCTCAACGGCATTTTCCTTGCCGCCATTCACTCGACTTTCTCGCACGGTCCGCAGGGACGCTTTTCCTACAATCCCATGCTCTCGGCTTATCTCCCATGGATTTTCCCTAACTAAGGCGATAATATCCTGCCATGGACAAAATCATCTGCCTTGGAAAGAACTACGCTGAACATTCTACAGAAATGAAAGAAGCACAACCGGAGAAGCCGGTTCTTTTCATTAAGCCACCTTCGTGTTTTGTAGAGATCAAAGATAACGCAAAAATATTGCTCCCCTGGAATCGTGGTGTGATTCACTATGAAGCTGAGGTTGTGCTCAAGCTCTACAAGAAAAACGTCATCGGCCTTGGTCTCGGGCTTGATATGACCCTTCGTGATGTTCAAAAAAAATGTAAAGAAAATGGGCATCCCTGGGAAATCGCCAAAACATTTAAGAACTCGGCCATCGTCACTCCCATCAAGGGAACGCGTGATTTTGAAAAAGACTGGCAGCAAACTGTTTTTCGTTTACGAGTGAATGGCGAACTAAAGCAGGAAGGAAGTCTCTCGCAAGCAGTGATGAGGGCCGATGAAATCATCCATTACATTGATCAGTATTTCCCAATCAACGATGGAGACCTTGTCTTCACCGGTACTCCAAAAGGTGTGGGGCCGCTGAAGCCCAATGATGTTATCGAAATGGAATACGGTCCGATCAAAAATACCTTCACCGTAGTTGATGGTGGTTTCAATGGATACTAAGAAACTTTCTCACGATATTTTGAACTCACTCGAGCGCTTGAGAATCATGCACGATCTTCTCAAAGCACAAAACTTTGGAATGATTTCGAAAGAAGATATTGTTTCCGATCTCAAGGAAGAAATGAAAATCCTTGAAAAGAATTTCGAAATTTTACTGAATCAATAAACGTCGATAAATTCCAAAGGAACTTCGAACTTAAATACCGGCGTATCAATCTTAAAAGACTTGCCTTGATTATCCAGCATGTTGAAGTGGCCCCACATCTCGCCCTTCATCGTCGGCAGAGGACAGAAGCTCGAATACTCAAAAGCATCGCCTGACTTGAATGAGGGCGTCTGGCCCACGACTCCAGGACCCTCTACTAATTTGATCTCACCTTTACCGTCTTTGATGAACCATTTCCGAGAAATGAGTTTCGCCGGAACTTCGCCGATATTGGTTATAAGAATGGTGTAACGGAAAAGATAATGAAACTGAAGAGGGTTCGATTGATCAAAATCGAAATCCGTTTTGACTTCAACCCGAAAATTATTATTTAAAGCGACAAAGGGATAGATCATGTTTTCTCTGGAACAAATTCGAGGGAAGCAGAATTAATACACCAACGGTTACCAGTTGGTTTTGGACCATCGTCAAAGACGTGACCGAGATGAGATCCGCATTTTGAACAAAGCGCCTCGACCCGATGAACGTTGTAAGAATAATCATCTTTTTTGGTAACGTTTTTTGAATTCATGACGTCATGAAAGCTTGGCCACCCGGTCCCAGAATCAAATTTAGTAGTCGAGCTGAAAAGTTCTTGCCCGCAGACAACGCAATCGTAGTGACCTTTCTCGTAGTGCTTGTTGTACTTCCCTGAGAAGGGAGATTCAGTCGCTCCCAATCGGCAGATGTTGTATTGCTCGGGGGATAGTTTCTTTTTGTATTCTTCTTCTTGACTCATATTCGTATTTTTTGAGGTGATTAAAATGATTGTGCTCTTATTTTACACCACTCTCCCCACTTTGAAGCAAATCATTTAGGATACAATAGCTTAACAAAAGGTGCCCCTTTGAGTTCTCTCCAAGTCTATCTTATGGCGATAGGTGCTAACCTCACGTTTTCGACGGCGAGTATGTTTTTCTCGATCTATTCGACGCGGTTTAATCCGACTTGGATGGGAACCGTAAAAGTTTCTTTCGCCATGCTAGCGTTTTTGATCGCCATGTTACTTTCCGGACAAACAAACTCAGTTCCCATGTCGGCGATGGCACTTTTGTTTTTCAGCGGCCTTGGTGGGCTCTGCGGCGGAGACATTTTTCTTTTTAAAGCGTTCACGACATTAGGTGCGGGGAGAACTCTCGTGATGTTTAGTTTCGAGCCTCTCATGCTCGGTCTCTACGGCTATTTTTTTCTCAATCAGGTTTTCACGATTAATCAAACACTCGCCGTGATGTGCATGGTTGTTTGTATTTACATCTTCATGCTGGAAAGAAGTAAGCTCACTGGTAATTGGGATGTGCGAAGTTTCCTTTGGGCGTTCACCGGAATTACCCTCGATGCTATTGGTGTCATGATGACGAGATCAGCCTACGAAATAAGTCCCGATCTAGAAACTTTTCAAGTGAATGTGATTCGCTGTGCTGGTGCTCTCGTAGGATTTCTGATTGTGAGTCCAAAAATTTATCTGCAATTTCCGAAAGACATTTGGAACTTTGGTTACCGAGATAAAATCATCATCATCGGGGCCAGTATCGGTGGATGTTTTCTTTCACTCGCTCTTTATCTTGCTGCTTTAAAACACGCTCATGTCGGAACTCTCACCGCAATTTCCATCACGGGACCCGTGTGGGTAGCGATGCTCGAATCGATCTATTACAAGAAATGGCCCAATCGATATCTTGGTGCAGCTTTTGTCTTCTTCCTCATGGGCTTCTATCTTATGGTGATTGCGTAACTAAACATTTTCCATGTAACTAAAATCACTAGACTTTTTCTTCAAGATAGTGCTAAATAAATTATACACTAGTGTAATACCGATTGAGAGGACTCTCCTGTGGAATTAAATAAGCTTCTTAATGAGCGTGTGCTCATTCTCGATGGTGCTATGGGCACCATGATCCAAAAATATCAACTTGAAGATAGTGATTATCGTGGTGAGCGTTTTAAAGATTGGAAACACGCGCTCAAAGGAAATAACGATCTTCTCGTCCTCACGAAACCTTCAGTCATTGAAGAAATTCACAACAAGTATCTCGAGTCAGGTGCCGATATCATCGAGACAAATACTTTCAGCTGTACGCGTATCTCGATGGCCGATTATCACATGGAAGAATTTGTTCCGGAGCTCAATCTCGTTGCGGCACAAATCGCCAAAAAATGTGCGGACGAATACACAAAGAAAAATCCCTCAAAACCAAGATTCGTCGCGGGCTCGATTGGCCCGACTACGAAAACAGCTTCTCTCTCCCCAGATGTCAACAATCCAGGATTTCGCGCTGTCGATTTCGACGAGCTTGCCGCTAACTATTACGAGCAAACTAAGTATCTCGTTGAAGGCGGAGTGGATATCCTTCTCGTAGAAACAGTGTTTGATACTCTGAATTGTAAGGCCGCACTTTTTGCAATTGCTGATTACTTTGAGAAAGAAAATAAAAAGCCATTACCAGTCATGGTCTCTGGAACCATCACGGACGCTTCTGGAAGAACTCTTTCTGGTCAGACGATTGAAGCGTTTCTTTATTCCGTTTCTCACTATCCCCTCCTTTCTATTGGAATCAACTGTGCTTTGGGTGCTGAACACATGCGCCCGTACATTGAAGTTCTCGCCAAAGAATCGCCCTTTCATATATCAGTGTATCCAAATGCTGGCCTTCCGAATGAATTCGGCCAGTATGATGAGACACCTGCGCACATGGCGAACACTCTTAACGAGTGGTTTAAAAATGGTTGGGTGAATATCATCGGTGGTTGCTGTGGAACGACCAATGAGCACATCAAAGCGATCGCCGATACGGCGAAGACTGCAGTTCCTAGGAAGATTCCGGTTCTCGAGCATATTCCCAAGTGGTCGGG
The DNA here is from genome assembly GCA_947440875.1 of Bacteriovoracaceae bacterium. Lineage (GTDB taxonomy): Bacteria > Bdellovibrionota > Bacteriovoracia > Bacteriovoracales > Bacteriovoracaceae > Peredibacter. The sequence goes on along the minus strand of CANETG010000019.1, from coordinate 861 downwards.
TCTTGAGCCTTTAAAGATTTTCCCCGGTTTGAACTTCATTAATATCGGCGAGAGAACCAATCTCACCGGATCGATCGCTTTCAAAAAACTTATCGTTGAGAAAAATTACGAAGAGGCCCTCCGCGTGGCCAGGGAACAAGTCGAAAACGGCGCCCAGATCATCGACATCAATATGGATGAAGCGATGATTGATTCTGAAGCAGCGATGGTTCATTTTGTGAACCTCGTCGCGAGTGAGCCAGACATTTGTAAAGTGCCGCTCATGATCGATTCATCCAAATGGTCTGTCATTGAAGCGGGTCTAAAACGGATTCAAGGAAAAGCGATCGTGAATTCTATTTCACTCAAAGAAGGTGAGGAGAAATTTATCGAGCACGCCAGACTCGTGAGAAAATATGGTGCGGCCTGTGTGGTGATGGCCTTCGATGAAAAAGGACAAGCTGATAATATTCAAAGACGAATTGAAATCTGCTCACGCGCCTACAAAATCCTCACGGAAAAAGTAAAATTTGCCCCTGAAGATATTATCTTTGATCCGAATATTCTTACCGTCGGAACGGGGATGGATGAGCACAATAATTACGCCGTCGATTTCATCGAGGCCACACGTTGGATTAAAGCCAATCTACCATACGTAAAAGTGAGTGGCGGAGTTTCCAATCTTTCTTTCTCATTTCGCGGCAACAACGTCGTTCGGGAAGCCATGCACTCAGCTTTCCTCTATCACGCGATCAAAGCTGGTCTCGATATGGGAATCGTTAACGCTGGGGCCCTTCCGATCTATACCGAAATACCTGCGGAACTCCTTGAGCACGTTGAAGACGTTATCTTTAACCGCCGGGCGGATTCCACTGAGCGCTT
>CANETG010000018.1 GCA_947440875.1 Bacteriovoracaceae bacterium | reverse complement strand
CTTAGTTATTACGATCAATCTGATCCGACGGTGCAGGACACGATCTTGCGCGAGAAGGAGGAGTTACAGCGGAGAATCCGGCTCTATCGAGGGGGGAGAAAACTACGTTCGATGGATGGAAAAAATATTATTGTCGTGGATGATGGATTGGCAACCGGGTCGACTGCCGTGGCTGCAGCTCAGTTCCTTCGGACGCTTCACCCTGACAGTATTTTCCTTGCTGTTCCCGTTGGTCCTTCACAAGTTTCAACCGCGATCAAGATAAACTACGATCATGTGATTTGCCTCCACCGAATCAAGAATCTAGTGAGTGTAGGAATGTGGTATCAAAAATTTGATCAGGTGACGGATGAGGAAGTGCTGAAGGAACTTGTCGCTACGAAAACGTTTTAAAAAAGAGGAATCCGTATGTTGAGAGAAGTCACTATAAGAATAAAAGATATTAATGTGGCGGGACATCTGTCACTCGGAGTTAAAATTAGTTGAAGGCGCCACTCACTTGTTCGAAGAACCAGGCACCTTAAATCGAGTGGTGGATTTATCGGTGCATTGGTTGGAGCACTTTTTTCCCCGGAAACAATTTGAGGAAGTACTACCTGGTTAAAAAGACGAATCATCAAAGGAAAAAATATGAACTCTTATCTAAAATATCTCCAGGAAATTATTACACTCGGGCATCCGTTAAAGGATAAGACGTCCATCCAGCCTCTAGTGGAAACTTTTAAGGATAAAAAAATTGTCATGCTGGGAGAAAGCAGCCACGGGACTCAGGAGTTTTATGAATGGAGACAGGCCATCACACAGGAGCTCATCATCAACCACGGATTTAATTTTGTGGCGGTAGAGGGTGACTGGCCTCCGTGCCAGAAAATAAATCAATTCGTTGCGGGCAAACAAGGTCAGGATGCTCACGAGGTACTCTCTGGTTTTACCCGCTGGCCTACCTGGATGTGGGCGAACACGGAGGTCCTTGGCTTCGTCGAATGGCTCAAGAACTGGAATCACGGGGAGGATCGAGCGGTTGGCATGCACGGATTGGATGTTTATTCTCTTTATGAATCCATGGACCAGGTGATCACTATTCTGAGGAAATTAGATCCGGAGCTTGCCCGCATGGCAGAGAAAAAGTATTCCTGCCTTGAATCGTATCGGCATGATGAAAAAGCTTATGCCCGATCGCTTCTGAAGGTACCCGCTGGGTGCAAGAAAGAAATTCTGGACGTCTTGAATGCCACTCTGAGCGCAAGAATCTCTGATGTGGATAGTGATGCATGGTTTGATGTGAGACAAAATGTCAGGATCGTTAACAATGCCGAAAGCTACTATCGGGCAATGATTTTTGGGGAAGATAATTCCTGGAACGTTCGTGACAATCACATGATGGAGACACTCGAAACCTTGTTAGAAAGATATGGTCATAACGCTAAGGCAGTGGTCTGGGCGCACAACACCCACATTGGAGATTACAGAGCGACGGACATGGTTATGAATGGACAGGTTAACATCGGAGGGCTTGCCCGGGAAATTTATGGTCAGGAAAATGTGGGACTGGTGGGGTTCGGCACTTACTCAGGAACAGTGACTGCTTCCTACGCCTGGGACGGACCAGTGATGACCTTCACTATTCCGGAAGCTTTACCAGGCAGCCTGGAGGAAACATTTCATAGCGTGATTGCTAATGTCGGCATGAAAGACTTTTTCCTGATCTTCGATCCCACGAATCATCGCTGCGCTCTTTCGCAGGTGAAAGGTCATCGTGCGATTGGAGTTGTCTATGATCCTGAGTTAGAGCATCTGGGAAACTATGTCCCTACGTCACTTTCAAACCGGTACGATGCTTTCATTTACATTGATCGAACTCACGCAATTACTTCTCTCGAGGTACCATTTGATATCCATAAGTATCCTGAGACTTATCCCTACGGGAACAAGATATAGATTTCAATTTGAGTGAGGAGGTGTCTTATGGCACTAGCATTAGAAAAAAGGGTGTCGCCGCACCATCCGAATCAATCTTAAGTGATCATGAATTAACTCTCTCTTAATTCACATGGTCTTGTCTTAAAAATTCAAGGAACCCTAGTATTGAAACGGATTGAGTTCACCTTACTTAAAAGGATTAGAAGGAGGTGGAAAAACTCTTCGACACGGTTGTGGATCCGAAGCTTTTCAAAGATAGGGAGAGGGGATGGCCTAGTCTCTAAACATTCACAGTTTTAAATAATCTTATCCAGAGGAAATTCTATGTCTGATGAAACTTATCCCGAGATGTATCATCGCCTGCAATCACTGGCGGGAAAACTTTCAACAGAAATCCCTGGAGCGATGAAGGGATTTGCTCAGCTTCATCAGCAATCTCTTCACAACGGTGCTCTTCCTAGAAAAATGAAAGAGCTCATCGCTCTTTCCATATCCATTACGACTCCCTGTGCGGGATGCATCGCCTATCATGTTCATGATGCTTTAAAGACGGGTGCCTCGAGAGAAGAGATTCTGGAAACGATCGGCGTCTCTGTCATGATGGCAGGTGGCCCTGGACTCATCTATGGTTGTGAGGCGCTTGAGGCACTCACTCAGTTTGAAGCAGGAAATGTTCTATGAATGAAACGGTGGCAGCACTCCTAAGGAAAGATGGCTTCCTGAATATCTGCCACGAAGCACTTGATCGCCAGGTCAGCGGCCCCCACCGTCATTCAACAGCGATTCGTTATGTGCCGGCCACCTGGACAGCGGAACGATCTGAAGTCCGTGATATTTCCTATCAAGAACTCACGAACGCGACTCATAAATTTGCCAATGGACTAAAAAAATTGGGAGTGAAGAAAGGTGATATTTTATTTTCTTTATCTCCCCGGATCCCGGAACTTTACACCGTAGCACTGGGTACTCTGCGACTGGGTGCCGTTTTCTCTCCGCTATTTCCGGCCTTCGGTCCGGAGCCTATTTTTGCCCGCATGAATAAGGGTAAAGCGAAGGCACTCTTTTCTCAGGCATCTCTTTTTCGTAAAAAAGTTTTACCCGTCCGCGATTCTCTGCCCCTCTTGGAACACATCATTTTGATTGATGATGATGGCTCTCTGAAAGATATTCCCGGCGCAATTGATTTTTATACTTTGATGGATGAGGCAGATGCGACACCTCTCTTAGAAAAAACTCAGCCGACGGATATGGCGCTTCTGCATTTCACCAGCGGTACAACAGGAGAACCTAAGGGAGCTGTTCACATTCATCAGGCGGTTGTTTTTCATAAAGAGTCCGGACAATACGCCTTAGATCTCCAGCCGAACGATGTCTTCTGGTGTACCGCAGATCCCGGCTGGGTCACCGGCACATCTTACGGAATTATTTCTCCACTCTGTAATGGCGCCACCTTGCTGATTGATGGTGCTGAATTCAATGCGACTCGCTGGTACGAGATACTCAATCATTTCAAAGTCGACGTCTGGTACTCAGCTCCGACGGCAATCAGAATGCTTATGAAGGCCGGAGAGGAATTACCGAAGAAGTATGATTTTTCACACATCAGATTCGCTTCCAGTGTGGGTGAGCCACTTAATCCTGAAGTCATCAAATGGGTGGAGGAGAATTTACATCTCACCCTTCACGACAACTGGTGGCAAACAGAGACCGGAGGGATCATCATTGCCAATGATAGAAAATTGCCTGTGAAGCCCGGGTCCATGGGAAAACCACTGCCAGGAATCGAAGTCGCTCTGATAAAAGATTTTAAGAATGGAGAGATTTCATTCGCTGAGAGTAACGAGCAGGGAGAGATTGCGATCCGCAAAGGCTGGCCATCCATGTTCACTGCCTACCTGGGGAATCCCGAACGGTACTCGAAATGTTTCGTGGGCGAGTGGTACCTCTCCGGCGATCTGGCACGAAAAGATGAGGATGGATATTTCTGGTTCGTTGGAAGAAAGGATGACGTTATCAAAACATCAGGGCACCTCATCGGTCCCTTCGAAGTGGAGAACGTGTTGATGGATCATCCAGCGGTGCTCGAGTCGGCGGTAATCGGAATTCCTGATCCTGTGATTGGAGAAATGATTAAGGGCTATGTCGTTTTGAAAAAATCTTTCGCTCAGTCGGAAGAACAAAAACTTCAGATCCTCGCACACGCCAGAAAAAAACTCGGAGCGGCCTTGGCACCGAGAGAAATCCAGTTCATGGATAATCTTCCCAAAACCCGGAGTGGAAAAATCATGAGGCGCTTACTCAAGGCGAGGGAACTGGGGTTGCCGGAAGGCGACCTTTCAACGTTGGAGAGCGACAGTGGAAGAAGCTAAAACTTTGAAGCTCCTCCATGACATGATGAGAGTCAGAAGGATGGAGGAGCTCTGCGCGGAACTTTATACTCAGGAAAAGATTAGAGGATTTTTACATCTCTACATAGGTGAAGAGGCGGTCGTCACCGGAGTTATGAGTCTCCTGCAGCCGCAGGATAATATCATGGCGACTTACCGTGAACATGGTCACGCTCTCCTGAAAGGGATTCCGGCGAAATCGATCATGGCCGAGATGTTCGGTAAGATTGATGGATGCTCAAAGGGGAGGGGGGGATCGATGCACCTCATTTCCGCTCCTCATCGCTTCTTTGGAGGAAATGCGATCGTCGCTGCCGGGATTCCCCAGGCGGTAGGGCTGGCTCTTGCGAGTAAAAAATTAAAAGAGGATCGACAGACGGTTTGTTTTTTTGGCGAGGGCGCGGTGGCCGAAGGAGTCTTTCATGAAGCACTCAACATGGCCGAACTCTGGAAGATACCGGTGCTGTTTTGTTGCGAGAATAATTACTACGCCATGGGAACCGCTCTTGCCCGTTCACAAGCACAATTAAATCTTCCGAAAAAAGCCGAGGCCCATAACGTCACTGCCCAGTCGGTGGATGGAATGAATGTCTTCGAGGTCATAGAGAAGACCCGAGCGGCGCTGGATTTCATTACCCGGGAAGGGCGACCTTATTTCTTAGAATTCCGTACCTACCGGTTTCGGCCCCACTCCATGTTTGATCCTGAGCTCTACCGAAGTAAGGATGAGGTCTTAAAGTGGAAAGAAAAAGATCCCATTAATTTTCTCATCGAACACATGAAGAAGAACGATCTTCTCCCGCCGGAAAAACTGGATGCTCTGGAGAAAAAAATTGAAGCAGAAATGCAGGAAGCGATCCGATTTGCTGAGATGAGTGAGCTTGAGCCGCTGGAAGATCTAGGGAAATACCTTTATGAAAATGACTTATAGAGAAGCTTTGAGAGAGGGACTAAAAAATGCGCTGGAGAAAGATTCAAGAATCTTTCTCATGGGCGAGGACATCGGTGCCTACGGGGGAACCTATGCAGTGACCAAAGATTTTCTGAAGCTGTACGGATCAGAAAGAATCTTCGATGCTCCCTTGTCCGAAAATGGATTCACTGGAATTGGAATCGGTGCGGCCTTGGGGGGATTGCGGCCAGTGGTCGAAGTCATGACTGTGAACTTCGCTTTTCTGGCGCTGGATCAGATCGTGAATTCGGCAGCGGTGTACCGGCATATGTCCGGTGGGCAGGTGTCAGTTCCGCTCGTGATCCGAACGACGACGGGCGGGGGGAGACAAGTGGCGGCCCAGCATTCAAATTCTTTTGAAGGATGGCTTACTCACATTCCCGGTATAAAAATCCTGGCGCCGGCGACAGTGGAAGACGCGCGCTCGTTTCTTCATTTTGCCCTCGAAGACAATGATCCGGTAATGATTTTTGAGCACGCTCTTCTCCTGAATCGCTCAGAAGAAGTGTCCGAGAAACCTGCGATGATCAGTCCCTACAAGGCACTCGTAAGAAAAAGCGGAGATAAACTTACTCTCATCACTTACGGAGGAATGCTCCAGCGTTGCCTAGAGGCAACCGAGGCTAGCTCAGATGTAGAAGTAATCGACCTTCGATCATTAAGACCATTGGACACGGAAACCATTTTCTCTTCTGTGAGAAAAACCCATCGGGTTCTGATTGTCGATGAGGGATGGAAATCGGGAAGCCTTTCCGCGGAAATTTCTGCACGGATCATGGAATCATGTTTTTATGATCTCGATGCCCCCGTTCAAAGATTGTGTCGAAGAGAAGTTCCCATTCCCTACGCCAGACACTTGGAACTTGCCGCCATCCCTCAGACGAGTGAAATTTCTGCAAAGATTAAGGAGATGCTGTCATGAGATATAGTGTGCCCATGCCTTCTCTTGGTGCTGACATGGATCAGGGAAAGTTAATGCTTTGGAAAATCAAGGCAGGGGATGAAGTGAAAAAAGGACAAACCATTGCAACAGTGGAGACAACGAAATCGGCGGTGGAAATCGAGAGCTTTCGTGACGGGAAGGTTCTCGAACTCTTGGGTTCAGAGGGCCAGGAACTTCGGGTCGGAAGCACGATCGCCATTTTTGAAGTTCAAGGTGAGGAGATAAAGGAACCAGTTGCACCACGGATTAAAATCTCCCCAGCGGCTAGAAGGCTCGCGGAACAAACGCATATTGATCTTTCTCTAGTCACGGGATCTGGATCCGATGGTCAGATTGAGCTAAGAGATCTGCCATCGCCAGCCCCCACTTCCGTCGTGAATATTCGCGAGGCGATCGCTAAGGCCATGGCCCGTTCGAAAAAAGAAATTCCTCATTATTACTTAAAGTCTCGCATCTCTCTTGACGCTCTCCTTAGATGGGTCGATGAAAAAAACAAAGTCTCATCTGCGGTTGAAAGATTAATGGTTCCCACTGTCCTGATGAAAGGCATTCTCCTGGCGGTCAAAGAATTTCCTGCTATGAACGGGTACTACATCAATGGAGCTTTTGAAGCGAAGGACTCGGTTCACTTTGGGGTAGCCGTTGCCTTGAAGAGTGGGGGGGTGCTCGTGCCTGCCATCATGGATGCCCAGACGATGGATCTGGCGAAGTTAAATTCTTCCTTTCAGGACATTTTACTGAGAACAAGAAAAAGTGAACTTAAAAATCGGGAACTCACGGAGGGAACAATTACTGTGACGAATGTCGGGGATCTCGGAAGCCACGAAGTTTTTGGCATCATCTTCCCTCCTCAGGTGGCACTGATAGGTCTGGGGCGGATCCATAAAGAAGCAGTTGTAGACGATGGCGTGGTTCGGTCTGGATTTGTTATCGATGTCACATTGAGCGCGGACCATCGGGTGACGGACGGACTTACTGGCTCACGCTTCCTGGCACTGATAGAAAAGATTTTTTTGAGCCCATCAATGTTGGAGGAAAAATATGAACCCACAGGAAGTAACGTCATTACTCAAAGAGATCTTCCACGAGATAGCGCCGGAGATCGAATTTGATCGGCTGGATCACTCGCGGCCCATGAGAGATCAGACAGAAATTGATTCCTTCGACTTTTACCGCATCATCGTTCAGGTTCATCAAAGAACGGGCGTCAATGTTCCTGACTCGAAGATTGCCGAGTTCAGGAACATTGGTCAGTTGATAAAATTTATCAGTGAGCAACCCAGCCACCATCAACAGCAATCGACTGTCCAGTGACGTAAGAGGACTTCTCCGAGCAAAGCCACAAAACGCTGTCCGCGATCTCTTCTGGCCTTCCCACTCTTCCCATAGGATCCTGTTCGGCCATCGTGTTTTCTTCACCACTGGTAAACCGTTCAAGCATGGGTGTGTGAATGGCACCTGGACAAACGGCGTTGACCCTGATGTTTTTCTTTGCGAACTCTAGAGCGGCAGTTTCCGTGAGGCCTATGACACCATGTTTGCTGGCTACGTACGCCGGAATAGTCTCAAAGCCCACTAGTCCTGCGATGGAAGAGCAATTGACAATACTTCCTTTCCCCGATCTCAGCATCGCTGGAATTTCATACTTCATGCACAACCAAACACCTTTTAGATTGATGTTTATTGTCTTATCCCAGTTCTCAGTTGAACACTCCACGGTGGTGCTAGGAGATCCTTCTACGCCTGCATTATTGTAAGCGCAGTCGAGCCTGCCAAACTTCGCAATTGTTTCATCCACAAGTTTTTTAACCTGGTCCTCGGAAGAAACATCGCACTTGATGAAGTGTGCTTCACCTTTATTTTTTTTTATTTCTTCCACTGTTGCGAGGCCCTCTTCTTCTTGGATATCACTCACTACAACCTTTGCACCTTCTCTGGCGAAAGCTATCGCAGTGGCTCGACCTATCCCAGAGCTTGCACCTGTTACAATTACGACTTTGTTTTCAAATGTTCTCATCTTTCCCTCCTTGGTACTGCTATCAATATATCCCAATGTAGGAGGTCAAGGACAGACTCGGTATGGTGAACTTGTCGCATCTAACGTGACCATTAAAGTCCAACGAAATTGCTGATAATTTAAGGTTAAGCTTCACTGTTTATGATCAAGGTCAGTCTGTTTTCAAGAAGTTTTTGAAAAGCTGCAAGCAGCTGTATGGAAATGGAAGAACTGCACGCACCTTATTCTACTTTAAATCAATGTAGCATGATTTAAAGTTTGTAGAGCTTCTCTCTATTTCTGCGCATTTAAAAAATCCAGGCAATCAGTATGAAAAAGCAGCATTAGAAATATTGTTTGATATGTCTTCGTAACTCAAGCCATGATTGAGAAGATAGTCCAACTCTTGTGTCTGAAATAAGCTGCCTAACAACCCTAGAAAGCGACTCTGGAGCAGCACCGGCTTCAGGAGCTAGCAGACTTACCCGTCGGAGTCCGGAGTCTTCTTCAGATCGGTCAGTTCTTTGGCAATCACTTCGAGTTCGCTGAATTCATCGTTGTTCCGAAGTAAGAATGCTCTGGTCCTGTCTTTCGATAGGGCGTACCGGATGAAGGCATCGACCGGGCCCAGGATTCGATTTGTAAAATGAATGAGAATGCAAAACAAGATGGACTCAAACAAAAAATAGTACGAGCCAATCACCAGGGCAAACGAAGAGACGTCTTTATGAATCAGACTCAGAAGGAAAATGACAGATATAAAGAAGGCAAGGAAGACGAAACTGACAGCGAAGAAGAGTCTGCTTTGGATCCGGGAACTAGCAAAAATCGATTGCCTTTTTTCACTTTTCTTAATTTGGGAAAAGAAACTTACACCGATGCGAGGGAGTAAGATTAAAGAGCCCAGGAGGAAACTCAAGTCCGCCGAGTTACAATAATAGTCTGAAAAAGCGACCGGGATGAAATCAAATACATTCCCGAACAATACTTTTTCTACAAAATTTGAAAATACTGAGGTCGCAATTAAATGGATCGAAACTCTGTCCAAAAAAAATAACTCACTGATGCGCCTAAAAAAGTAGAAGTATAACACGGCACCTGCGACCACATAGCCGATATGAAAACCGAATCTAAGAAGTATCGGAAGGTCCGAGAGTCTTCCCCCGAGGAAGCCGTGGTTGAGATAAAAGACCCCTTCATATGTCCCCCTCAAGATCACTGCAATGAAAAGCAGCGTGGAGGTCAACAGAAGGGGTTCGAAAACTCTAAGCTTTGGCATTCATTAAAACTTGCTGAGCGACCCTGGTCCACGAATCGAGGACCCCGTTTTCTCAACGAACTCCAGATGATTCCGATACTTCTCGTAAGGAGTTCTTCCCATCGATTCGACCAGCTGCGCTTCCGTCAATTTCATTACTGTGCTTCTATCATCGCAGTTGCGTTGGTGGGTAACACAGTTTCTGCTTTCATTTGAACCAGAGATACAGATCGACTCACGTGCGACGCATGATACGAGCTCGTCACCCTCGAGCTGGGCCTTCTTCGCCACTTCTGTCATCTTAAGCTCTTGTTTTGCGAGTGCTTCCATGACGTGCTCAGGCGCTGGTGCGTATTTATCTTTTATTTCAATTTTGTAGTACTTCGGGGACGACGAAGCAACGGCAGCTTCATCCGCTGAGTATTCGTTGGAATCACTCGAAGCTTCTCGCCCTTCAGTCAGAGCGTCTCTCGTACCGGTAGGTGTGGACTGAGAAGCCGTCGTTCTCTTGATATTCTCAGATGCTTTGCCTGAATCATTTTTCAAATCGCGTTCAAGCGCGCTAAAGCCGGTTTCAGAACTCTTCGATTTGAAGAAGTAGACTGCACCAAAGAGGAAAAAAACACCGCAAGCTGCGTAGGCTAAATACTTTTTCATAAGAACTCCTAATAATTAACGGCCACAGCCCATTCTATACACACACGGCAGAGTCACTGCGCTTGAGTTTATCCAAAAGTGCACATGATATTTCGCATCCGGCAATGTTACCGATGGGGAATTCGTAACGTTACCTGGGGAGAGAGGTACAGGACTCATGTTGTCCATCCGGAAACCTGCAATCACCGCTTTCTTTAAATTAATTTTCAGTACTTCTTGATCACCATCGTCGAGCAGTTTAAAGTCGATGTTTCCACCCAGTGCTTTGAGTCCTGCGAGAAGATCCTCTGCTTGGCTTGAAGTTAGACCGGACTTAATGAAGTGCATGTAGACTGACGTAGGTCTGTTAAACTGAGACCAGAATCCCATAACATCTGCGGTGGACAGGGTTGTACCATCCATAACGCAGATTCCACTCGAAGTATCACAAGCAAATTTGAAGCCAGCTCCTTGAAGGATCGTCCCAGAAATCATGGCGACCCCGTCTGCAGCTGGATAAGCTGTCTCGTACACCGTAGAGTTTGTGACGACTGAATTGGCTTCATCGACTCCGATCGGCTTGTCGTTGGAGAACCAGTTCTCCTTCCGGCTAAATATGTTCGAATATACAATCATCGTCTTCGAATCCTTGTAGCTATTCACAGACATTGACTCGCGGTATCTGTAATTACATCCGAGTTTCCCGCTGCATGTATCCATGACCACGTTGGTGTTATTGAGAACAACACTTTCCCCATTGAGAAGGGGAATCTCAAACCGAAAAGGCAGCCCATTTCGTCGATAGAGAATCATGTTGTTTTTCAATGTTCTGTTCCGAGCAGAGTCAGCAGCATAATCCACTGCCTTGTCCAGAGCTTCTTTGATCGCACCCGGAGTCTCAGTGATGACCTTATATTTGTCTTTGCTAACAACCGTTGAAGACGGAGCTGTGGCATTCACAAAAAGGAAACCTCCACCAGCGACTGCGCTTAGGCCTACACTCAAAAAAACAAACGCTTTTGACTTCATTCATCCCTCTTTCTTTTTAAGTTTATTCAACTAACAATATGTTATCGGTTAAAACTGTACTCACTTGAGCTTCAATTCAAAATTTTCTCGGCTCCATAGAGCGCATCCTTATGGAAATTATTGACTAAAAATTTTAGAGGACTTCGTCTTAGGGATTCTCTTTAAGCTCAAATCTTCTGGCAGAGTGAATTTCTGAACCCGTAAAAAAATTTACTAATTTTGGTTAGAAAAACTTAAAAATGTATACTTGAGTATACATTCAAAGACTTCGGCGGAAGGCTGCAACTGACGATTTGAGAACCACACAATAGAAAACCTTTCCGAACTTCGAAGCTTAGTATGTGGTGATATTTACCTGGTTAGTTCTCAAAGCCCAATTCAGCAGTCATTATCGACATGGTGAAACACATTCTCATCATTGCTATGATTCTCTTTGCGACGAATACCTCCGCGGGAAACGCTTATCCTCGTTCGCCTGAGCCTTCACTCACTCCAGGGGCCCTTTGCATAACCCCGGACTCCTATCGCTATCCAGAACAGATTCCCTACTGCGAGCGGGCCCTGAACTCCTTCAACAAAGAATCCATTTTCATCACCTACCGGGCATTTGGATACAGCCTCTCAGGTGATCGTGGCCAGTACAAGGTCGACCACTTCATCCCCCTCTGTGCAGGAGGTAGTAACGAACCGGCAAATCTCTGGCCTCAGTATTATACGATTTCGAAAATAACAGATCCTTTAGAGGCCCTGGGTTGCGAAGTTCTAGCCCTGGGGAAAATTACGCAAAAAGAATTGATTGAAATCGTTGTCGCTGCAAAGGCAGATCTAAAAAAAGCTCCGGAAGCCATCAAAGCTTTCAAGAAGATTCTCAAGCGAAGGTAAAATGTTCATCGACACTAAAAGCGACAATATTTAGATTAGAGGGAGTTACCCCGCTCAATAGGAAGTTCATTTAATCCGAACCTTCTTTTACGTAAACCCATTCATTATTGATGTCTCTACAAAACTTATAGTTATAGAGAGATGTTTTTTCATTTTTTTTATGAATAGTTAATTCTAATCGTTTGCATCTAGTCACTAGATCTATTGAAACTAATTTTATTTCACCAAAACGTTTAGACTCTTTGTTCTCCCACTTCCTGGAAAAATTAAGCTCTTTTGATTCGATAACTACGGCGCCTACTTCGGTCATGATTGATAAATCCTTGCCTGAGAGCTTATCATCTTTAAACAATCCTGAGACAGAGCTGGCCATGGATGAAAATAACTGAAACGGTGATTTCACCAAGCCGCTTATGACTCCTTTGCCGACATTCTCACTGATCTTAGACGCTTCATTAACCGCTATTTGGACATCCTTTACTATTTTTTGTGTCCCATTTAGATAAGTGGGGATTGAAGCCCGAATTTTTTTACTTTCTTGCAGAATGAGTGGGATGGTTTCTTTACGAAGTTGTGTCACTTCACTAGTCGTTTTTAAAATGATGGGCGCTAGAGAATTTACTGTTTCAAGGGTGCGAGGGACTTGGTCTGAGATTTTTGCCATTTCACGGGCCATAACAGGAACTAGCTTTTTGATATCTTGAATCTCGACAAGTATTCCAGGGATCATTTTTCTAATCTCTCTGACTTCTTGGATAGCAGGTGATAACTGATAATTATTTTTATCGAGAAAATTGATTAGATCGGGGACAACCGAAACAATACTTTGAAGGACGAATGCTAAGTAAGCTATTGCGATAGCAAGGATCGTCGTTGCCCCTATTTGAAATAAGGACCGTTTTTCATTTGATGACATTGAACCACTCCATTTCTTTTTTTGAATCACCCTTTTAGCATTTTACTTCAATCAATAAAAAAAAATGACACGTAGAAGTTATCGATCATAGAATTAGTTGAATCTGAATAGTTCCTAGGGAGGTTTTGTGAAAGTCATTTTGTTAATAGTGTATTTTTTTGTTTCGATAGTTAGAAACAACGCACTATCTTGCACGGGTATTTCACTCAAGGCAAAGGACGGAACAGTTGTTGTGGCACGAACAGTTGAGTGGGCGTTAAGTGATGCTCAACACGACCGCATCGTTATTATTCCTAGAGGGAAAAATTTTGTTGGTTTGACCCCCGATGGCCCGAACGGCAAGAAGTGGGTCGGAAAGAACGGTTTTGTCTCATTAATGGCCTATGGTCAGCCTTTCGGTCCTGATGGTCTCAATGAGCACGGACTCTATGTGGGAATGTATTACTTGCCAGGCTTTGCTGAGTATAAAAAATACGATCCTTCTAAGGCCCAAAACTCATTTAGTGTTGGCGATTACATGCAATGGCTGCTTTCTTCTTTTAGAACTGTTGATGAAGTCCGTAAAAACCTCGATGCAGTCAATGTCGTGAACGTTGAGGACAAGCGATTTGGTGGAGCTCCTCTCCCATTTCATTGGAAAATAAGTGACCAAACTGGAGAAAGTATAGTTGTTGAAATGGTCAATGGTGGAGAAATTAAAGTGTACGACTCATTCCTTGGAGTAATAACCAATTCTCCAACCTATGATTGGCACATTACGAATATGAAAAATTACCTCAAGCTCTCACCTCATCCAAGTCCGAACATAAAGATTGGTAATTTAAATCTTTCGCCGCTAGGAGGAGGTTCAGGAATGATGGGACTCCCCGGCGACTTCACTCCTCCTTCGCGATTTATCCGAGCGGCGGCCTTTACAGCAAGTTGTCGCTCCCTCAAAGACAGCACGGATGCTATCAGTGAGGCATTCAGAATCTTGGATAGCTTTAACATTCCTCTAGGAGCGCAACTTCCACCAAAGTCGATCCCTTCAGATATTGTGGGGGCGACCCAGGTCACTTCAGCTTCTGATTTAACAAATCGTATTTATTACTTCCACTCTATGCATAGTAGACAAGTGAATAAAATTGACCTTAAAAAAATTAATTTTTCATCCATCAAGCAAATGGAAATCTCTGATTCGTCGACCAGAATTTTTATGACCAAGGAGATCACACCAATCCAGTGATTTTGAGGAGCTGATTTGTCGGAAACAAGCGATGGACGATCAGTTGGTTTGGCTAGCCTTTGAAAAACGGATAGACTATTGGCCATGTTAACAACTTTTTTTAAAATATCGTATCTGCGCTTGAAGTACCGCTACATGCCCAATGAGGCGCAGGAATTTTGGGCACAGGAGCTTCTGAACTCCCAAGGTCTAAGTGCCAAGCTTGGGCAAATCCTCGCTCAAGGGAAAGAGTCGCAGCTCCCTAAATCTTCTGTGTCTGCGCTTGAGGCGAAAGCGTTCTTCTTCAAACACCACAACCAAGAGATCCAAGTTTCAGATGAAGTGCTGGCCGCTTCCATGGGGCAGGTTTTTCATATCGAGTTGAATCAAAAAAATTACGCACTAAAAATTCTTCATCCTGGCATCAGGAAGAAGCTTGAAAAAGAAATTGAGAACATTCTTCTCCTGGGGAAATATTTCTCCAAGGCGAAAGGTTTTTCTTTTGATCAACAAGTTTTTAATAAGTTTCTCACTGAAGTCTTTAAAGAAGAAACAGATCTCTCACGAGAGGCAGACTTTCAGAAAAAGTTTTCAGCGATCTTTAAAAGTGATACCCGCTTCAAGATACCCATGGTCATCCAGGAGTTCTCAACTGTTTCCGCTCTTTGCCAGGAATGGGTTGATTCCACTCTTGCCAAAGATCTCTCACATTTTCAAAACTTTCATATTTTCACATTCTTCTTTGAATCCCTGCTCCAACACGGAACTCTTCACGGTGATCTCAATGACCGGAACTGGGGGATGAATCAAGACGGACAAGTTGTCGTCTTTGATTATGGTTGCAGCCAGATCATTTCTCCCAGGCGGATTTCAGGTTTTAAAAAACTTCTGATGAATCAAGATGTCGCTCAAGCTTTTTTAGACTTCGGAATTAGGCTTGAGAGAACTTGGTTTAAGGGACGCGAACAACAACTCCGAGATGCTTTGTTTGAACCACTCCTGGCCGAATCCATTCACCCAGACTGGTCTTACTCAAAGGACTTGGAAAGTGAGTTTGGTCAGAAAATCAAATTGCTGAGAGAAGTGACAGATCCTTGGGTCCTTTTGATGATGAGGAGTCTTTTTTCCTTGATTCGAATCTATCAGAATCGTAAAATGGCGATTCCTCTTAGAGAGTTGGTCGCACCTTATTTAGACGAAGCGCAAGCCTGAAGCCTTTAGTGATGACCGCTTCAAATCTCCGAGAGCTCTTTAAACCGCAAAACCACCCGCTCTCCAGTTTCCTTACCTAAACGTGCTTCAAGAAGTATCCGCCAGTCGTTCCTCCCTTCGGGATCGATAAGCGTCTGGACCACCGAGAATACTCCTTCCTCCGGCTCATGAATCTGGGAGAATTTGAGGGCACGTGCGTCCGGCGTGAGGAGAATCGCTTCGTGCTCGGTGAAAAACTGCTTCATGAAATCTTCGATCTCATTCGTGTTGGCTCCGATCAAGGCCGCAGCTTCTTCGTACTGCCCGAAACTAAGAAGCCTTATCACGCGAAACACTTCGTTTCGGATCGCAATCATCTGAGCTTTTTTAAGTTTCTGATTTGCCTCTTGAATCGCCAGACGATCGTCCCTGTCAGACATCGGTTTCACATAAGATGGGTTTCGCAGTTTCTCCCATTCTTCGACGAGACTTGAGTCGACGTTTTTAAGCATACTCCCTAGGTAGTCGATGATCTCATCGACTTCATCGCTCCGAGCAGTATCGGGGACAGTTTGGACGAGGACCTTGTAGGTCTCCGAGAGGTAGCGCAGAAGAAGCCCCTCAACACGCTCAAGTCCGTACTCTTTGATGTAGTCGTGGAAGGATAAGAAATTCTCGAACATCTCACGGGCAATAGACTTCGGACGAATGTTATCTTGCCCGACCCACGGGTGTGCTGCCGCGAATGCGTTCCAGGTGTTGTAGATGAAGTCGCGGTTTGGTTTGGGGTACTCGACTTTTTCGAGTTCTTCTATTCGCTCATCATACTCAAGGCCCTCTGCCCGCATCTCGGCCATGCGAAGGGTTTTCATTTTGTCGAGCTGCCTTCTTAAAATAAGATCCGGATTCTCCAGGATCGATTCGACTAATGTCAGGAGATGGAGCGGGTATTCTCCCGACTCTCGATCAAGTTGAGCGATGGTATCGATGAGATAAAGCGAGAGCGTTTGGTGAAGCGAGAAGTCGTGCTGGAGGTCAACGTTGACTTGAAGATTTTTCAGGTCGACGATTTTCCGCTCCCAGAGCGATCGGAAGAGTTGGAACGCGAGTTTTTCGTGAGTCTTTTTCTGCTCAGGGGATTCGTGGGATTTTCTGATGAGATCCCGGAGTGCAGTGCAGTTTTTTGTTCCTTCGCGCGAAAGGACGTTCAAGATCATCGCGTGGGAGACCTGGAAACGAGAGACGAGGGCCTCGGGTTTTCCAGTGGCGAGCTTTTCCATCGTCGTCTTGTCCCAAGGAAGATAGCCTTTTTCCGGTGGCTTTTTCAGCACCATTTTTTTTGCTTTCTTGGGGTCGTTTGCCGCTTTAAGAGTCATGCCTAAATTTTCAATGACGTGCTCAGCGGCCTGAACGACGACGGTGCCGAAGTCGTCAAAGCCCTTTCGTCCAGCGCGACCGCTGATTTGCTGGAAGTCTCGCACAGAAAGAATAGTTGTCTTCTGACCGTCGAACTTGCAGAGCTTGGTAAAGAGGACCGTCCGAATCGGCACGTTCACTCCGACTCCGAGAGTGTCGGTTCCGCAAATGACTTTCAGGAGCCCTTTCTGAGCGAGTTTTTCTACGAGTACTCGGTAGCGCGGAAGAAGACCTGCGTGATGAAGACCGACTCCGTGTTTGAGAAAGCGCTGCAGGTCTTTTCCATAAGGTGTGCGAAAGTCGACACCCTCGAGTTCGACAGCGATCTTCCGCTTCTCATCTTTTGAGCAGAAGTCCACACTGAGAAGCTTCTGCGCCTCTTCGGCGCATTCCCGTTGAGCGAAGCTCACGAGGTAAATAGGAGACAGACCTGTACTGATGAGTTCCTGAATCTGGAAATGAAGGGGGCGCTCGGAGTACTTGAAGTCGAGCGGCACCGGGCGATTTGTGGAGCGAACGACGACGGTCTCGGAACCGGTTAAATCGTTAAGCTTTTGCTCAAAAAATTCCGTGTCCCCGAGAGTCGCTGACATGAGAAGAAACCGGGACTTTGAAAGTGTGAGGAGGGGAATCTGCCAGGCCACACCGCGGTCGCGGTCCGAGTAATAGTGGAATTCATCGATGATGATATCATGGTAGGGAGTATCCGCTCCGAGCCTCAAGGCCATGTTTGAGAGAATCTCGGCGGTACAACAAATAATCGGGGCCCCTGGATTTACTGTCGCATCCCCCGTGATCATTCCGACTTGATCGGGACCGAAGTCCTTACACAGGCTTAAAAATTTTTCGTTCGCGAGAGCTTTGATCGGGCAGGTGTAGATCGATCTTCGGCCTAGGACCATGGACTGAAAGTGGAGAGCAGCGGCCACGAGCGACTTCCCCGATCCGGTTGGCGTGTTTAAGATGACGTTCTTGCCGGAGTAGAGTTCAAGAATTGCTTCTTCCTGCGCGGGATAGAGCTCGAGGCGAGACTCGGCCACGAAATCGAGGAACAGGTCAAGCGGCTGAGTCTTCGGATCGTTTTTGCGCTGGAGGAGATGAAATAATGGCCATGTCATTCAAAAATCTTATCACTAATCGTCGGAGATTTTTTATTTTCTAGTACTGAGGCTTCGGATGATAGGGCCCATTAAGTAATCCAGAGTTCTCATTACTAAAGAGCATGTTGTTCGCCTGGGGGGCGATATTGTGTGCGTTATCTACACTTGAGTTCACTGCTTGTTTGATCATAGCTCCTATCAAAATTCCAGCAATTCCACCGTCACCCGACTGAGCTCCATCATTGGCACTAGCACGTCCTTCCCAGATGACGTCCCCTGTAACGGTAGAAATCATTTTTCCAGATACAGTCACGGTCGTTTGACTGTCGACAATGACGTAACTCGTTCCGTATGTCTCTAAGGTGAGGTAGAGGATCGCATCGGGATTAATGATCTCGCGAATCTTTTTCACCGACGCCTGATGCATCTCATTTGCCGATGGCAATCCATTTTCCTTCATCATCTGGTCAATCATCGCGACCGGAAAAACGTAGAAGCCTTTCTCCGCCACAGGCATAGTGACCGTTGAAAGATAGCTGTAGGTGGCGCGCACATCGGTGCTATTACTCATCGGCGGCAGGATCAGGATAGAGCGAGGCTTAGCCGCTCTGAAATTTTCATAGTTATAGGGAGTGGCACAGCTCACCAGGAAAAAAAGGAGAGCGAGGTATTTCATTTGGTGCGTGCCTTGGTATTAAACTTTTTCAAGAAGCGGTCCATGAGCACCGCTGATTCGGGAAACTGCCTCTTCTCAGATTCGAAGCTGACTTTGGCGTCGTCGGTTCTGCCCATCTGGAGATACTGATATCCCAGGTGAGCGAAGAATCCAGGAGGTAGCGGTTTATTTTGACTTCGCGCTTTCTCGATATCTTCTTCAAGCTTCAGGGCCTGAATCTCTGGCGTGGATTTACCAGGTGTCTGGTACTGATCATAGAGGAGATCTTGATAATGTCCCCAGTAGTAGATCGAGTGAGAGGCGCAGCTCCCCAGACCGAGAAGTAAAAGTAATAAAAAAGAATTTTTCATTATTTATTCGCGGCCCATTTCTTCTGCTCCATCCCTTCGACGAGACGATCAACAGCTTCTCTCATCGCGAGATCCAAAACTTTTCCATTGAGTGTTGAATCATAAGAGGCGGTTCCACCGAAGCCAATCACTTCGCGGTTACTAAGAGCGTACTCGCCCGCGCCGGATACCGAATAAACAACTTCAGATGTTTCGACGTCAACTACGTTCAATACTACTTTCGAGTAAGCGACTTGTTGTTTTCCACTTCCCAAAATGCCCCAGAGTTGACGGTCGCCGATTTCTTTGCGGCCGAATTCGGCGATGTCGCCGGTGATGGTGTAG